>JAGRAA010000004.1:765-6839 GCA_020435185.1 Bdellovibrionales bacterium
CCAAGAGAGAGATCAAATATTTGTAATTATAGTTGGAGATTTTCACAATGCTTATCAAGATGGGCTTGTTGCTCGTTTGAGGGCCCGAGGAGAGCATAGGGTTTTGTCTATTTCTCAAGTGGACATCGAAGGGATGACAAATGAAGAGGCCATTGCAGAGATAGCGCCTGATCCTGAATGGGGTGTTCGAGCAGATTTTGTTTGGTCTAATTAGTCAAGCAAGGTAAAAGAAAGCATGAGTTTAATAGCACAATTAAAAAAAGAGATAAACAAAGCTGATTGGGAAATGCTTAAGCCTCATGCTGATAGAGATGCTATTATAGTTGTAGATCAGGAATTAGAATTAGCTGACGTAGCGGCTGCCGTAGTCAAAGATGATTCAGATACAGTGAAAAATTGGATGGATCTCAAAAAAGTAGGAAAGCCTTTAGCTGAGCAATTAACAGAGTGGGGAAATAACCCTAATAAATCGTTTATTTTTATAATTGTTCAACCCTACGTGTTGGTTCAAGAAATGGCAAATTGATGATTTTTGAATGAGCTTTCGAGGACACAGTTTTCAAAGAGAATTTTCATCAGAATTTTAAAAGGGAAGAAGCTGCCAGGCAGGGAAAATGCCCAGCAGCCTCTCGGGAAAATATCTAAATTAATTCATGCACTCGGTGGAGTTCGGATAGGTGGCTATTAACTGATGAACATAGCTTGGATATTCAGGAAGAGATTTTTTCACCATGTTTAAATTTTCTTGATATGAGTAGTCAGAAAACTCTTCTGATACATCACCTGATAAATTATTTTCTAAGTTGAGAGTTTGAGTGGGTTTAGAACAATCAAAGTTTAACTTGCTCAACTCAACCGAACGAACAGCTGTGTTATCAAAACGTGTGCGGTAAAAAAGTTTTTTGTCTCTTAAATTATAGACTATATTAAATTTCGAGAACCCACCACTAGAGGCCACTGAGTCTAAAATCTCAAAAGGGTAGTTGGATGAAAGTGAATTTCCCTCTCCAAGGGGAGCAACTTTTGCTAAGTAAGAGGCGCGAACAAATCTGTTGAGTGAACCGTATCCTCCGGGGATATCTTCGTTGCCGCCAAACCCTTTAAAGTCTTGAGCAAAATTTTCTGATGAATCGTAATTACTGTTGGTAATAGAAGGAATGTCCATGGGTAAAGGAGAATTTTTTGCATTGCTATGGATGACAAGATTTTTTTGCAGATACTCTATGACCGCGCAATTCTTTTTTTGGTCGCAGGCCAGATAGTGCACACTGGCTTGCACAGGAGAGATTCGAACCATTCTGGCTAGGGTTATGAGCTCTTCAATGTTTTCAGCCGAATCTAACATATATTGTATCCATTGAGACTCATTGATAGAACGTTGGCTGCTGGCATCGGGATAAGTCGACTCAGATAGCCAAAGCACTTCAATAGCTAGTCCCGCCTCATTGATTCCTCCTAAGGGGAATTCATGACCATACTGATTAAAGCTCACACTGCCAAATTTAGATGTCCAAGTAAAACTGACGTCATCAGCATTAAATTGAAAAGACTCTTTTTTAACATTTCTTTTATTTATGGTGAGATAGCCGTGGCCATAATGCCAATCGTAGCTTTTTCCCATATAGCTTTCTGCAGATTGAGGAATAAAAAAGGCTGAACAAGGTAATGCCGAAATCGGAAAAAGTAAGCTCAGAATGAGGGAAACGATCCTTCGTTTCATAGGACTCCTCCTTGAGTAAGTGGTTTGTCCATAAATTCTATGAGTCGGTTCCAAAATGGGTCAAACGTAAAGCTGCGATCCGTACGTTTTAATTCTTAAGTCCTGAAAAAGAAACATAATGTTTGTATGGAAAAGTAAACGACTAAGGCTGGATGAGCTTCTTCAGGTCCTCCGCGGTCATTTTTATGTTAAAGCTGTATCCTCTCACATATATTTTGCAATAGGGTTCCACTCGTGCGGAGCCATGTATTTCTTCTATGCCATCAATAGATTCTTTTTTTATACTGACCTTGGTGTTGTCCGTAGTGATGAGATCTATATAACCTTCCATGTGGAGTTCTCCTTGTTAAACATAAAATCGTCGTGCTATCACTAGTCATTGTACTAGTATTCGGTACTAATGACGTCTTAAAAAAATTATAAATCCAGTTTGAGGATAATTCCTATGAAAAAATTCGAATATAAAATACAGATTAGAGAATCGTTGTTAGATGTTTATGGACATGTGAATAATGCGGCTTATGTGACTCATTTTGAGGAGTGTCGATGGGAGTTTGTCTCTACTCGAGGATGTGGAGTCAATGAGGTTATGAAAATGGGTGTCGGGCCTATCATCTTAAGCTTGAAGTGTAATTTTAGAAAAGAGCTTAAAGCCAGAGAAAAGGTTACAATAACATTAGAGCAGCTCAATTTTAGGCATAAGGTGGGTAAGTTACGACAGCAGATCATTAAAGAAAATGGAGACGTTGCCTGTGAGGCTGAGTTTGAGTTTGGAGTTTTTGATATGCAAAAGCGTCGGCTTGTTGAACCCGACGAAAAATGGCGCTACGCTTTAGCTATAGATGAGTCTACAAATTGAAGTTTACTTTTTCTAGGTCCTCTAGTTTGACCTGTGTTTGGTCTCCGGTTAATAAGTTTTTTAAAGAAACGCATTGTTTTTGAATTTCATCTTCTCCGATAATAGCTACAAATTTAGCTTTTAATTTGTCAGCAGTCTTGAGTTGCTGGCCAAACTTACTGGCCGTTAATGCAGTAGCCACTTTCAAAGGCTGAGAGGGGAGATTTCGTAGTAGGTCAGCCACTTTATGCATATAGGTCTTGTGAGATTCCTCTGTTAAAGTGACATAGACATCTAGAGTTCTACCGAAATCGGGAAATAGTTTATAGGTTTCGCAGAAGTTTTTGAGCGTGACATCTCCCATGCCAAATCCAACGCCGCTGATGCTTTCTTTGCCAAAAAGTCCGACTAAATTATCATATCTGCCACCACCAAACATGGATCTATTGTTATCAGGAGATTGATCGTAAACTTCAAAGATCATTCCGGTGTAGTAATCCAATCCACGCATAATTTTAGGGTCAAATTGGCAGAATGGAGATAAGTTTTCGTTGTTCTCTATAAGCGCAAAAAGTTGTATAAGCTCTTGCGTTCCCTCACAAGGGTATTCACTTTTGATTTCTTCGAAAGTTGCATTAAAGAAGTTTTCAATCTTTTGACTCTGATTTTGAGTGATACCGATTTCATCGAGCCAAATTTGGTATTTTTCTTCTCCTATTTTTGCTCGTGCATCCACGGCTTTGCTGGCTTTTAGGGCTGTTGGTGCATCTAAGGTTAAAGCTTCAGAAAAAAAATAATTAATTAGTCTGCGGTTGTTAATGAGGGTTTTTGCTTTTCCTTGTCCGCCAAGATCTTTGAGAATTTTTTGTGTCAACTGGATGATTTCATAATCGGCAAGCAGAGGATCTCCACCCAGTAAATCCACGTTGAGTTGCCAATGTTCCCGCAAACGACCTCTTTGGGGGCGTTCGTATCGCCATAAGTTAGGAATACTATACCACCTAATAGGTTTAGGGAGTTCGTTAGCGCGAGCGGCGACCATTCTTGCCATGGTTGGAGTCATTTCTGGGCGGAGGGCTAATTTTCTATCTCCTCGATCAGTAAACCAATAGAGTTGATTTTCTACTATCTCTTCGCCTGTTTTTGCGGCATATAGTTCGAAGCTTTCGAGCATAGGGCCATCGTATTCTTCGTATCCAAAGGTTTCGATAGACTGGCGTAGAGTGTTGAACATCCACTTTTGCAGGTGCATATCTTCAGGGTAAAAATCTCGTGTGCCCTTATAAGGCTTAGTTGGTAAAAAATCAGACATGACGAAAATATAAAAATGCAGAGAACGACCGTCAAGTCTCCAAAGGATCAAGGGAATTTTTACTGTCTTGCGACTGGCTGCAACAATTGTTCTTAGAGGGTAATTTGGCTTGGGATTTAACAAAAACAAATGATAATCTTTACTCTTTAAAACCTATAGGAGTGCTAAATGAAGAATTTCAAATTGTGGTCTATTGTATTGTTAACCTTAGTTTTTACAGTGTCTTGTAAAAAAGATCCTAAGTCAGATAAAGAAAAAGTAAGTTATGCGATCGGACAACAAATAGGAACCAATCTTAAACAACAAGAAATTGATGTAGATGTGAAAATGTTGGCCCAGGCTATTGAAGAAGCCAGATCAGGTAAAGAGAGTCGAATGTCTCAAGATGACATGCGTAAGGCGATGATGGATTTGCAAAAACAAAAAAATGAAGAACGAAAAAAACAAGGTGAAGAAAACGTCAAAAAAGGAAATGACTTTTTAGAAGCGAACAAAAAGAAAGATGGTGTAAAGGTCACTGATTCAGGTCTTCAATATAAGATTTTAAAAGAAGGAACTGGGAAGCAACCTAAAGAAGACAGCATTGTTTCTGTTCATTATAAAGGGACTTTGATCGATGGAACTGAGTTTGATAGCTCCTATAAAAGAGACAAACCTGCTGAGTTTCCTGTGGGTGGAGTGATTAAAGGATGGACTGAGGCTCTTCAACTGATGAAAGAAGGAGCTAAGTGGGAGTTGTATATTCCTAGTGATTTGGCTTATGGAGCAATGGGAAGACCAAGTATCCCACCAAATTCAGTATTAGTTTTTGAAGTTGAACTATTAAAAATAGTAGATAAAGAAAAAGCGAAATAATGTCTAGTTTTAGCATGAACAGCACAGTAGAACTTATGAAAAAGCCCCTTATGGAAGGGGCTTTTTTGAATAAAAACCATTCCACAGCAGACGTTTTAATTCAGGTTGATTTTGGCGCCTCTCAAAAAAACTTATTGAATAACTTAAAAGGTATAGTTTTTGATTGGCAGCTCGAGAAATTTTCTACTCATAAAGTATTGCAGAAGTTTGATACTCCCATGGGTCCACTGTATTTACTTTTACCTTTTGCTAATCCAGTCAAAGAAGGTATCCTTCCGGCATCAGAACACGTGTTGATCAAGAAAGCTATGGGCTTGTTATTAACGACCTTAGAGCATGAGGGAGCAAGTAAAGTACAGGTTGAGTTCAAAGGAGGAGATAAAGATTATCTCCGTTCTGCATTTTGTGGTTTAGAAATTGCGGCTTACAGCTATAAAAGCATTGTGACTCAAAAACAGATGAAGATGAGTTGGGCTTTTACCAAGGATAAAGGAAAAATATCTAAAGAAGATTTTGATCGTGGACTAACTTTAGGTCAGGCTGTGAATATTGCACGCCACGTGGTGAACATTCCACCAAATATTTTAAATCCAACATCGTATTCCAGATCTATAGAAAAGTTTTTTAAAAACAAACCTGGGTTTAAAGTCAATATTTGGAATAAAGCTCGATTGCAGAAAGAAAACATGCAGCTCATTCTTGCTGTTGGAGCAGGAAGTGAACATCCGCCCTGTATGATTCATCTCAGTTATAGACCGACGGGGAGTAAAAACAAAAAACCGATGGCTTTTGTGGGGAAAGGAATTACCTACGACACTGGAGGGCTTAATTTAAAGCCAGGTGGAAGCATGAGAAATATGAAAAAAGACATGGGTGGTTCAGCGGCTTTGTTAGGTTTGGCATTCTGGGCAGAAAGAAGCAAGTCAAAGACTCCGATGGATTTTTATTTTGCCATTGCCGAGAACTCCGTGGATGAAAGATCCTTTCGGCCAGGAGACATTTTAGTTTCAAGAAAAGGCATTTCTGTTGAAATTGACAATACAGATGCTGAGGGTCGGCTTGTGCTTGCTGATGCGTTAGATGTGGCACAAAAGCAAAAGCCTACTCCTTCAGCGATTGTAAATATGGCTACTTTGACCGGGGCGATTAAAATTGCCTTGGGCAAGGACATAGCAGGATTATTCTGCACAGATGATACGCTTCAAAATAAACTATGTGTGGCGGGAGTGGATTCGGGAGATCTTGTGTGGCCGATGCCCATGTATGAGCCTTACAATAGTCGATTACAAAGCTCTGTGGCTGACGTCGTGAATAGCAGCGACAGTTTTGGTTCTTCTATTACGGCGGCC
>JAGRAA010000177.1 GCA_020435185.1 Bdellovibrionales bacterium
AGACTTCAACTTTTCAATGGCCTCGGGCTTTTTGATAATAATTCCTTTTTTAAAGGCCTTTCTAATCCCTAAACTTAACGAAAGGGGGGTAGCTATAGCTAGAGCGCAGGGACAAGCAATTACAAGAAGAGCCAAGGTTCTATTGACCGCAGCCGACGAGTCTATGGAAAAATAAAATATAAAGAATAAACTCCCACAAAAAACAACGAGAGAAGTCAATATTTGAGCAGCTTTGTCCGTAAATGAAGTCAGTGGGGTTTTTTGATTCATGGCTTTATTAATACTGCTGATCAATAACATTGCTCTACTGTTTTGAAATCCTTTTGTTAACCTCACCAGCACTCCAGAGGTTAGAACCTTACTGCCTGAATAAACAGCCTCGAACTGTTTTATCTTTTGGGGAAGAGCCTCACCCGTTATCATAGAGGTATCGAATTCAGCGATTTTCGATTCTAATATTCCATCAGCAGGGACAGCATCCCCTTCGTTGAGCTCTAACAAGTTCCCTTTCTCTAGCTCTTCAAAGCCCACTCTCTCCGACTGATTATGCAATTTAAAAAAAGCGGTCTTTCCCAAAAAATCTTTCACCGAAACCGGTTCCAAGTGATTAACCTGAACCCTGTAGACCAAATACCGAGTAGACAGAATCAAAAAAACCAGAATCCCCAAAGAATCAAAATAAATGTAGGTGCTATTTGCTAAGAGATTGTAAAAACTTAACGAAGTCCCTCCAACCAAAGCTACAGCAATGGGAAGATCAATAGACGATTGCATACGTCGAAGAGACTGAAATCCATTTTTTAGAAAGGGCCAACCAGAAAAAAATAAAACGGGTAAAAATAAGACAAAGCTGAGCCACTGGAGAGGAAGCCTCCATTCAGTTTGATCGGCTCCCGAGTATAAAGCAAAGGCTATCAACATGATATTACCGGCGAAGGCTCCCGCTATACCGAGGCGCGCCAAGAACCATCGATTTTCTTGCTTTTGGAGCTCTTTAAGCTTTTTAGAAATTCTAATATTTCTAATGCTAAACCCTAAATCTGAAACGGCTTTTTGAAATTCATCAGTATCAAAGTGTGGCCGAGGAACAACCGTTAAAAGCTGCTTTCCTAGATCTACGCTGATGGTCTCCCAAGATCTTTCTGGGCCTTCCAGACGCTTTACTTTTTGAATACAATTTGCACAGTGAAGCCCTTCTACCTTGAACAAATACTCGGAGGGGGGAACCGCTGGGTTACTGGTGCTCATTTTGTTCTCCTCAATATAGAATTGATTGTAGTCCTGATGAAGGTTAACTAATCTGTCTCTCGCTAGCAAGGTAGTTGATAATTATCATGCTATTGACTATACTATTATTGATTCATTACCTTATTATTGATTTGAGAGAATTATGAGCAAAAAAACTATGAGAAAAGAATGTATAACCTGTGACTCTCGAGAGAAGAGCATCTTCTGTCATCTAGAAAATGAGGCTCTTGTTCAAATTGATCAGCAGAAAAACACAAACACCTATAAAAAAGGACAGGACCTTTTCCTTGAAGGAAACCCGCCCTTTGGCCTGTATTGTGTAAACTCCGGAAAAATTAAAATCTATAAAGTTGGTGAAGATGGCAAAGAAACAATTATTCGCATAGCCTCTTCAGGAGAACTTTTAGGACACAGATCTCTGTTCACAAATAAACCCTACAATGCTTCTGCGACCGTTATTGAAGAGGCTCAGGTCTGTTTTTTAAGTAAAACAACGATCAATGAACTTATTCAGAAAAACCCTAGTCTTTCTTTTGAAATCATCAATAGACTCAGTGTGCAAATGGGAGCCGCTGAAAATAGATTGGTCAGTTTATCTCAAAAAAACCTAAGAGAAAGGTTCGCCGAATTGCTTCTCCTTCTTAAAGAATCTCACGGTATCCCTCATCCGACTGGAACTAAACTTGATATTAGACTAACCCGCGAAGAAATGGCCTCCATGATTGGATCAGCTACAGAAAATCTAATTAGACTTATCACAGAATTCAAAAAAGATAGTCTTATTGAGCAAGAGGGTAAATACCTAATTATTACAAATAGTGACAAAATTGAAGAAATAGCACATGTTTGATTGATATTTATCATTTTGATGATGCCAACTCTTAGGCAAAATAAGGTATGAGTTTAAGAGTTTTTAACCCTATAAGCACCAACGACGAGGAAAAAATAAAAGACCTCTCTGAACCGCAGAAGTACTTAAAGCCTTTCTTAATAGCCTACATCGGCAATATACCGAATGTGGCCTTCGTTCTCCACTCAGGTAAGGTGAGGATCTACAATAAAAAGCAAGAGCGTATCGTGAGTGAGCCTGGCGTGTTTTTACTAAGGCATCTTCTTGAGTCTAAAGGGTCTCCTTTTAACGTAGAAATTCTCGCTGAATCTATAGTTAGCCCCTTAGACAAAACCCTCATAAAACAACTCGGCCTCTCTGCTTCATAATATATTGTCTATGCATGTTTATTTGATATAGTAATCTACTATGTCTACACAGCTTCCTCGTACACCGTTTAAATTTGCCTTGTTCTTTATTCGTCAATTTAAACTTTCGCTGATGGTAATGGTTTTTTTAGAGGCCGGACAAGCAGGATGCCAAATACTACTTCCTCACGCCATTAAAGAGATCATAGATTCGGCCACTCTAACAACGACCTCGGTAAGCACCCAAGTCCGTCCTGCAATATGGGAGTTTTTCTTTCTCTCAATAGGCGTTCTTGTCTTTAGTAGAATCAGTGGAGCTTTACTTGTCATCGTTGGGCCCAAACTCAGAAAAGTGTCTCGCTCTTATATGTATGCCTATTTGCAAAGACATTCTCATAGATTTTTTACCTCTAATTTTTCAGGATCATTGGCAAATAGAATATCTGAAGTCTCTGTAGGCATAAATCATAGTCTTTGGACGATTATGTTTGATTTTTGGCCGGTTCTAATTACTTTCTCCATTTCTCTCTATTTACTTTTTGAAGTCCACACCAACCTTGGCCTCTACCTAGGAGCTTGGATTTTGGCCTACGTGAGCATCTCCTTTTTTCTTGCTAGTAAAGCCCGACATTATTCTAAGTCGTATGCAGCTGCTNNAGCAAAGTAACGGGCAAGCTTGTTGATTCAGTGACGAATATACTGAGCTCAAAACTTTTTGCTCGCCTAAAATATGAAGAAGATTACTTAGATCACCATCTTAATTTTGAAGTAAAAAAAGGACAAGAAACCCTCTGGTTTATGGAGAAAATTCGATGGTTTCAATTTTCTTTTGCCCTTCTCCTTCAAGTTGGAGTCTTACTTTTTTCAGTTTACCTATGGGAACAAAAAGCTCTGACTATTGGGCAGTTCACCATGGTCACCAGCTTGTCTTTGCTCATTATCAATGATGCTAGAGGGCTGAGTCGAAGGTTTTTAGAATTTTTCGAATATATCGGAAATATAAACGATGGGGTTTCAATCATGATCGTAGATCATGAAATTATTGACTCCCCTCACTCTAAAGAACTTCAAGTGACACAGGGAGCGATTCAATTTAAAAATGTTGGCTTTAAATATAATGATGGCAAGCATGTTTTTAAAAACCTCAACCTACAGATTGCTCCTAGAGAACGGATTGGACTTGTGGGTTTTTCTGGATCAGGGAAATCCACTCTCATCAATCTTTTATTGAGACTTTACGAAATACAGAATGGAAGCATAGAAATAGATGGGCAAAGTATCTCAGAGGTAACACAAGACTCTCTAAGAGATAACATCGCTATGATTCCCCAGGACCCCTCTCTCTTTCACCGAAGCCTATTAGAAAATATACGCTATGGAAAAATCGATGCCACCGATGACGAGGTCATTGCTGCAGCTAAGCTAGCTCATGCACACGATTTCATCTGTGAGCAACCCGAAGGATATGCTTCACTTGTCGGCGAACGAGGAGTAAAGCTTTCTGGGGGACAGAGACAACGAATCGCTATCGCTCGAGCTATTTTAAAGAACAGTCCCATCTTAGTTCTTGATGAAGCCACATCCAGTCTCGATTCTCATACTGAATACGAAATCCAACAAGGGCTAGAAAATTTAATGAAAGACAAAACAGTCGTCGTTATCGCCCATAGACTTTCTACAATAAGCCATCTCGATCGAATTATTGTATTCAACGACGGGGAAGTTGTAGAAACAGGCTCACACGATACTCTACTGCAAAATCAAAAACACTATTATCATTTATGGAGTATGCAAGCTGGTGGATTTCTGCCCTTGTAAAAGGTACGGACACACTTTGGTGTCCATAAGGCGTTAAATAGACGCTTCAATACCTAAATTCTTCTTAAAATTAAATGACGCTCCATGGACACCAAAGTGTGTCCGTACCTTTTATCTATAAAATTCTTCTACGTACTGAACAACACCTTCTGGCGCCAGCTTTACAGTCTCTTTATCTGACCTTTTGGTTACCTCAATTTCATTATTTTTGAGGCCCTTACCACCAATAGTGATACGCAAAGGCATTCCTAAAAGATCTGCATCCTTAAATTTAACTCCGGGTCGCTCAGCTCGATCATCAACTAAGCAATCAATACCCTTAGACTCCAAGTCAGAATAAATTCTTTGTGTTTCATTCCAAACAGTATCGTCACCAGGGTCTAAACAGCAAATATGAACCTTGTAAGGAGCAATGCTCTTGACCCAAATCATTCCATCCTTGTCATTATTTTGCTCAATAGCGGCTTGAAGAGTTCTAGACACTCCAATCCCATAACAGCCCATTTCTAAAGGATTACTTTTTCCATTATTATCCAAAAAATTTGCATTCATTGCTTTCGAATACTTGGTTCCAAGATAAAAAATATGGCCTACTTCAATACCTCTGAATGATCTCAATTTCCCATCACCAACAGGATTTTTATCACCCTCTTTCGCGACCCGTATATCTACAAACTGACTCACTTTAAAATCTCTTGGATAATTCACGTTTCTTAAATGGTAATCATCCTGATTCGCTCCAACTATGATATTGTTTAAAGTCTCTAAGGCGGTATCCGCATAAATAGGTATCTGCAAACCAACAGGGCCACAGCTTCCCGGTGAAGCACCTGTCAACTCCTTGACCTCTGAATCACTGAGCATCTGAGGAGGATTTGCAAATCCAAGAAGGTTTTTTAGCTTGATTAAATTGACTTCATCACTGCCTCTTAACAAAACAGCAAAAGGCTTTAAATCTTTCAAAGCTCTATTGGCTTCTGGCATATCCACACCAGTAAAAAATAAAGTCTTCACTAAACTACTCTCTGCACATTTCAAAAAAGAAGACAGCTCCTTAATTGTTCTACATCCTTTAGTTTCAAACTTTTCAAGCGATAATTCTTTTTCTTGGGAGTAAATCGTTTCAAAATCTTTAGCAGGACAAACTTCTGCATTTGCCGCATAATCTCCCGACTCACTAACCAACAAATGGTCTTCACCACTATCAGCCAACACATGAAATTCTTCAGAAAGGTTTCCTCCAATATTTCCAGAGTCTGCTTTTACCATTCTAAAATCTACCCCTACACGACTAAAAATATTAATGTAAGCTTGCTTCAATCGCTCATAAGACTCCATAGCTTTTTCTTTAGACTCATCAAAGCTATAAGCATCCTTCATTAAAAATTCTCTTCCGCGCATCAAACCAAATCGAGGTCGAATTTCATCTCTAAATTTAGTTTGAATTTGATATAACGTTCTTGGCAAATCTCTATAACTTTTAATATCTTTTCTTGCATAATCAGTGACGACTTCCTCATGAGTTGCCCCTAAACAGAAGTCATGACCATTTCTATTTTGAAATTTTAAAAGACCATCTCCCATTTCTTGCCAACGGTTTGTTTCTTCCCACAACTCACGAGGCTGCACCATAGGCATGAGAATTTCTGTACATCCGGCTTTATCTAATTCTTCTCGAATTATATTTTCTAACTTTCTTAACGATCTTAAAGCCAATGGACCATAGGTATATATTCCGGGAGCCAATTTTTTTATCAACCCCCCTCTGACCATCAGTATATGACTAGGAATCTCTGCATCACTAGGAGCTTCTTTTAATGTGTAAATATGCGACTCTGACCATTTCATGCTTTACCTCAATTAATATCCAACCCGAAGGATTTTATTTTTCTATGCAGGTAGCTTCTCTCTAACCCGACCTTCTCGGCTGTTTTTGTAATATTTCCGTTGTTGTCTTCTATCATTTTCACCAAAAACTCTTTTTCAAATTTAGCTCTGGCCTCTCTAAAACTTAACCCCTCTGGAAGAGATGAATTTATCTCAATATTTAATCCGGCATATTGAATATCCGATGCCGTCACGACGGGACCAGGAGTTAAAATATAAACTCTTTCTACAAAATTTTTAAGTTCTCTTACATTTCCTGGCCAAGCATACTGCGACAACATTTTCATCGCCTGCTCGTTAAATATCTTTGAATCAAATCCACCTTGTCTTGAAAAGTGAACAGAGAAATGATCGATAAGAACTGGAATATCCTCTAGACGGTCTCTTAAATTCGGAACGCTAAAGGGTACGACATTAAGTCGATAATATAAATCTTCTCTGAAACTTCCTTTTCTAATTTCTTCTTCTAAATTTTTATTGGTCGCAGCAACAATTCTCACATCTGCATAAATCGACTCTAATCCTCCGACTCTTTGAAATTTTCTTTCTTGCAAAATCCTTAATAACTTGGCCTGAGCATCTAGGCTCATATCACCTATTTCGTCTAAAAATAAAGTTCCCCCTTGAGCATAATCAAACTTTCCTAGTTTTGTCTTATCTGCTCCAGTGAAAGCTCCTTTTTCGTATCCAAACAACTCCGACTCGATAAGATCTTTGGGAATAGCCGCACAGTTTACTTCTACAAAGGTTTTACTCGCTCTAGAACTTAAATAATGAATGTTCTGAGCTACCAGTTCTTTTCCGGTTCCATTCTCTCCGCTGATCAACACCCAGGATTCCGTAGGTGCTACACGAGCAATCATTTGCTTCAATTTAACAATAGGAGCGGAGTCCCCGATGATGGCAATGCTAGAGCGTAATCGATTGAGTAAAACACCCTTTTCTTTCTTTTCACTTTGATAACTTAAAATATTATGAATCAATATAGATATTTTATCTAACGACAAAGGTTTTTCCACAAAATCCCAAGCTCCGAACTTTGTAGCCTTAACCGCAGTTTCAATCGTGCCATGTCCAGACATTATAATAAACTGAACACTCGGATGTTGAATTTTCGCCTGCTTTAAGACCTCAAGTCCATCGAGTCGACCAGGCATCCATATGTCTAAAAGAACAATGTCCGGCTTAAAATCAGAAAGCTTTAATAACCCGTCCTCGCCATCTACAGCAAGTTCAACATTATAGCCATCATCTTTTAAGGAGTCCGACAACACATTTCGTATTGCTTTCTCATCATCAATGACTAGAATTTTAATTTCATGATTTTTCTTCATTACTTAAACTCCTGTTATCTACGTTATAACTCACATCCATGTTTTTTAAAATAATAACCGGTAGTTCGATTATAATTTTTGTACCTTTAGGGTTTTGAGCAAACGCTCGTATAAAACCATTATGATCCTCAATCGTTCTTTTCACAATCGCTAACCCCAAACCCGTACCATTTGCCTTAGTGGTGACGTAAGGCTCAAATACGCGATGGGTCAGATCTTTGGGGATTCCTATTCCATTATCTATAACAGATATCCGAACAATTTTAAGAGTTTCATCATATCTCGTTCTTATGACTACGTGAGGATCATCACATCCCTCTAAAGCTTTAAGTGAATTGTCGATAACGTTTGTCATAACACGCTTTATCTGCTCGGGATCAAACGAAAAATCAGGAAGGCCTTTATCGGGTTTAAAATCTATATCTATAGAACGCTCAATCGTAGTGGATTGAAAAACAAGTAACGACTGATCAATGACAGAGTTTAGGTTAGAAATGACAGGTTTCGCCTTTGGAAGCCGAGCAAACTGACTAAATTCATTAACCAATCTCTTCAAATCATCCACTTGCTCAATTATCATTTGAGTACAATTGTCAAAAGCTTCATCTTGAACCTGTGCTCCGAACTTCTTATTTAATCTCTGAGCTGAAAGCTTAATAGGAGTTAAAGGATTTTTGATCTCATGAGCAATTCGCCTAGCAACTTCTCGCCAGGCCACTGCTCTTTGAGCATTTACCACTGGAGTGAGGTCATCAAAAACAACAACCTTACCGATTTCGTTTCTTTCGTCATCATATAAAACTGATAAAGTAAGAGACAAAGGCACACTCTTACTCCCCACTGTAATATGCATTTCTCTTTGAATAGACGAAGCTCTATGGTCTCGAATAGCACTGATCAAGCTTAAAAAAGTAGAATAGTGCTCTCCTCCAATGAGTTTTTGAATATTTTGTCCAATATAATCATCAGCTTCAATTTCTAATAACTTTTCAGCTCTTTTGTTAATCATGGTGATCATATTGTCTTTATCCACACTGATCACACCCGTGCTCACACTACTTAAAACCACTTCTATATATCTTGAGTGCTTATCCAACTGAGAAAGAGTCTGCCTAAGCTGAACGTTCGCCTCTTTCACTTCGTTCTCCGACTTCTCAATAGCTTTTGACATTGTATTGAAGCTTGTTACTAACTCTTTCAATTCTCTCGAATTGGTTTTAACCTGTACATTATCAAAAAAACCTCTCGCCATTTGACGAGAAGCTTGTGCCAACGCGTCTAAAGGAATAGACAATTGCTTTGCCAAATGAACAGCAAACCAGGTCGCAAACAAAATAATTGTTAACGTCATCAATACAAGCAAAACGTGATATCCAGACTTCAAATGATACTTTAATGGATTAATATCTCTAAACTCCTGATAAGCTGCCTCAATATCATCCATTCTAGAAAGCAAAGAAAGAGGAACAAACGTAGAAACCACAATAGCTCCATGATTCTTTGTAGGAACAATAGCTCGGATAAGATTCCCTTTAGAAAAATCATGAACTAAACTCGTCGGTTTATTGTTTAAAACCGCCTTTTTGAGAGTCTCTAAGGATACCCTTGGAATCTCATTATTTAACTCTAAAGATGTACTCATCTTTCTCTTACCCAGAAGTCCTGGATAATACTCAATGGCATCTAAGTGATAAAGATCTCTCCATTTTTCGAAGTTTTGTTTTGTAATCAAAGTTTCTGAATGAGAAATTCCATTAGCTATCTGTTGTGCAAAATGAAAATTTTT
Organism: Bdellovibrionales bacterium; assembly: GCA_020435185.1. Classification (GTDB taxonomy): domain Bacteria; phylum Bdellovibrionota; class Bdellovibrionia; order Bdellovibrionales; family UBA1609; genus JAGRAA01. Next base: position 9,271 of record JAGRAA010000177.1, read on the forward strand.
ATTTTTAGCTCTTTCATGATAGCTGTTTGTCACCTCGAAAGAACTTTTAAGGACACCAACCATTTTCTTTGAGAACCATTTTTCAAAACTGTTGTTGATGTAAAACACACTAATTAAAAACATCAAAACCGTAGGCACAAAACTAAATGCAGTAAAGGCTACCAGCAATTTACTTTTTAAAGATCGGCCAAAAAAGCCTTTTTCTTCTTCCGCAAAAACTTTGACGATATTGCGAAAGATCATAAATAAAATAAATAAAAAAAGTATTAAGTTAAAATTAACAAGACCAAAAAAGAAAATAGAATGAACAAAGGGAAGAGTCTGACTTATTTCAAAAAGTCTAAACTCAATCCACGTTAAAATTAAAAAAAGCATAAGCATAAGAACAATCGCAACTTTTTCATTGCGCCGCTTACGCTTTTCTTTCATTGGGAGGTTACTTAATTGGTTTGTCATTTACCATTAATTATTGAATTTGGTGATAAAGGTTTTTTCCGACTTGAAAGGCCGGACCGCCTTGCTTAATTAACTCTAAACAAAGGTTTTTAGCTTCATCACAATTAAGTTTTTTTTCTTCAGCTGAAACTTCGGTAAAATCAAACCCAACTTCGATGAGAGCCATGTCTAAAATAAGTTTGGCATTATAACCGCTTACTCTGGTCGCTAATTCTGAGTAAAAATCTTGAACAGCAAATGGGCTAGGGGAAAGATTTTGTTCTTGGGATTGTGATTCCATTTATATTATCTCCTTTTTGGTTTAAGCAAGATAGAGAATGACTAAAAAGGTACGGACACACTTTGGTGTCCATAAGGCGTCATATATTAATTTAAACAGCCTTATGCATTCTAAAATTTAAATGACGCTCAATGGACACCAAAGTGTGTCCGTACCTTTTTAACCTTTCGCTACCTATAAAATCATTTGTTTTAAGGAAAGCATTTCTAATACCACATCAACAGTATCAGCCCCTTTGTTTTCCTTTTGTCCCCCTGATCGAGCGATCGCTTGATCTTTATTTTCAGTTGTCAATACTCCAAAACCAACTGGACGGCCATATTCTAATTGCAGCTGGCTACACCCTCTCTCGACAGCCATGCAAACATAGTCATAATGAGTCGTCTGCCCCCGAATAACCGCACCTAAAGCACAAACACCATGACAACCGGATTCTAATAGCTGCTTTGCTGCCAATGGAATCTCAAAGGCTCCAGGAACACTGACTCTGACTATTTGCTCCTCTTTATATCCCAAATCTGCTAATCTTTTTAGAGCCTCACTTTCAAGTCTCTCCGTAATGGGTTGATTAAAACGTGACGTCACAACCCCTATTTTAAAATTCTTGTCGAAAACAATTTGTCCCCTTAATGCAGGCTTCATGCTCTACTCTCTCTTTCTTTATTTGTATTTCGATCTTTTTTCGGACGGCTCATCGAGCCTTGAGTAAAAGGCTGAGTCCCAATGACCTCTATTCCATATCCTTTTAGACCAATTCTCTTGATTGACCGGTTAGTGATTAATCGAATCTTTTTCAACCCTAAAGCTCTTAGTATCTGAGCCCCCACTCCATATTCTTTTTTGTCGGTAAAAACAGGTTTTGCTATTTCTGCTGTAGAATTTCTACTGACTCTGTCGATGAGTCTCTGATTCATGTCCTCAACTCTTAAATAAACAATGACACCCGCTCCAGCGTCGTCTATTTGTTTAAAAATATTTTGCAGAGCAAGTCCTGATTGATATCGAACATCTCCAAAAATATCTCCGAGAATATGTTCCGCGTGCACTCTGACTAAAACATCTTCAGATTGAGAAATATCCCCTTTTATAAAAACCAAATGCTCTCTTCCGTCTAAATCGTTTCGAAAAACTTTTACCGTAAACTGACTTCCTAGAGTTGTACTAAAAGGTGAAGAGGCCACTTCTCTTACAAAGGTTTCACTTTCTATTCTGTACTGAATGAGATCTTCAATCGTCCCTATTTTAAGACCATGCTTTTCTGCAAATCGAATCAAGTCTGGAGTTCTTGCCATTGATCCATCTTCATTCATGACTTCACATATGACCGCAGCAGGAGTCAACCCAGCTAAACGAGCAAGATCCACAGATCCTTCGGTATGACCAGCTCTTTTGAGCACTCCTCCCTCTTGAGCTTTAATAGGAAATATATGACCCGGCATTATAACATCACTGGGTTTAGCACTCGGACTAGAAGCGACTTTTATGGTATGCGCTCTATCCGCAGCAGAAATCCCAGTAGAAATTCCATCTGAAGCTTCTATACTAATAGTAAACGCTGTTTTGTTTGGCGAATAATTTGATGTATCACTCACCATCAAAGGGATCCCTAAACGATCGATCTGTTTTGAAGTAAGAGTTAAACAAATCAAACCACGAGCCTCTTTGCACATAAAATTTATGGTTTGTGGAGTCACATAGTCAGCAGCAATGACCAGATCTCCTTCATTCTCTCTTGATTCATCATCAAGCAAAACAACCATTTTACCTTGTCTAATATCTTCTATTAGCTCTTTTGGACTATGCATTTGGTACCCTCTTACTCACAATGGCCTGCCTTTGACTCTCATAACTTTTAAGAAACATCTTTGCCAAATAATCCGCTTCAATATTGAGTTTTTCTCCCGTTTTCACAAACTCTAAATTTGTTTGTCGCAACGTTTCGGGGATCAATCCCACAGATAAAACTGCTTCATCGACTTCGTTCACGGTCAAGCTCACGCCCTGAAGAGTAATAGACCCTTTCTTCCAGATATAGGGACTCAATTCTGGTACATAAGAAACTCTCAACACTTTGTTTTCACCCACTTGTTGACTCTCGATCACCTCACCCAAGCTGTCGACATGACCCGAAACCAAGTGACCATGGATTCTGTCACCAAACCTAAGGGAACGTTCTAAATTTAGCCAACACTCTTGATCCGCCTCGAATTTATTAACTATAGCCTCCCAGTTAGTGACCTTTAAGGTCTCCAACCCTAAGGTAAATGACATTGAGGAGCTTGAAAATTCTTCAATAGTTAAACAAGTCCCATTTATACTTATGCTGTCTCCTACCTTGAGGTCGTCAAATAACGACGGCCTCTCTACTAGAATTTCTATAGAAGAATTATCTCTTGATCTTTTAAATGAAAGGAGAGGGCTGCGGGCCTCAATTATTCCTGAAAACATAGAATCAGGAAATTAACGCCATACAGCATCTGGGTCAAGTTTTAATTACCAAATGATTACTTAATTCGTTCGGATTTGTATCTTCTTTAGGGAAATGAGCCTCTAATAAGCCCCCGCAGATCTGAATAGCCTCTACAAACCCTTGCCCCATTCTTCTTTTTTTAATTCCTTGAACGAGAACCTTTACAAGTCCATCCCATTCTGCTTTTGGAATTTTAGAAGAAATTGCACGATCTCCCAAGACCACCACTTGATGCTCAAATAAAGAAACAAAAATTAAAATCCCTGTAGATTTTTCGGTCCTATTCACTCTGTGTTGATAAAACTCTTTAACCGCTCTTTGCTCCACTTGAAAAGCTCGATCCCTGGCAGGGGTCAATATTCTTTGCACCCATAATTTTTTTTCTAAAAAAAATAACAAAAGTACAAAAGCTATAAAGACCCCTCCTTGAAAAAAAGCGCCCCTCTCTTCAACAAAAAACAAGAACAACAAAAGGTAAAGCGAAAGCATAAAAAAGGCGAGACTCAAAAAAACGTGGTTTGTCGTCGAAGAACTTTTCACAACCATAGGGACGATTTCTCCCATAGTTAATTTTTCGGCTCTCTCAACCGCTCCTTCAATAAGCTCGGTGTCTTCACGAGAAAGATATTTTGATAACCAAACTGGAATGTCCATCACCATCTCCCCGACGATCCACCACCGCTAAAGCCGCCGCCCCCACCAAAGGAACCACCGCCGCCAAAGCCTCCACCTCCAAAAGAACCACCGCCTAAACTACCGCCGCCGAAACCTCCAAAAAATGGCCAAAACCGCAAACGTATATATATAATCAACAGGATTCCTAATATCTTAAAAATTAAAAGAATTAAACTCTGTTTTTTTTCTTCTTTGACGGACCGAACTTCTGAATAACTTCCTGTGGACTTTAAAAATTCTGGTTCAGCATAAGAGAGCGTCTTTAAAACACCATTGACTATTCCTTTCGAAAACTGCCCTCGTTTGAAGTAAGGTAAGATCGTGTCCTGAATAATACGAGAAGTGTAAACATCAGGCAGGACTCCCTCTAAACCTTGCCCAACTTCTAAACGCAAACTTCTATCGGTTTTAGAGATCATTAAAAGGAGTCCTTTATCCTCTTTTTTAGTCCCCAACTTCCATTGGTCCACAACCTGAATGCTCGCCATCTCTATAGGTAAACCGCTCAAATTTTCTACTGTAAGAACAATAAACTCCATGCCTGTTTTTTTCTTAAGGGCATTGAGGAGTGTGTTTAAAGCCCTTTCATCTTGAGCATCAACTATTTGAGCATAGTCATTTACGTAATTTTGAATTTTAGGAACAATAAAAGCTTGAGGGCTTTCTCCAGCAATAATATTTACCGGAGAATAAAGAACAGCTAGAACTACAGAAAAGCAAAAAAGATGTTTTAATAAACCCTTCAACAACAACATTAGAAGCTTACTTCAGGAGCCTTTTTAATATCCTCAGCGTTTTCTACATTCCATTGAGGCATTTTTTCATATTTAAAAAATAAATTATTGGCTATATTTGTAGGGAAAACCGTCACCAAGTTATTAAAGTCTTTTATGCCTTCAATGTATCTTTGACGGGCCACCGTTATTCTATTTTCTGTCCCCTCTAATTGAGCCTGTAAATCTCTAAAATTTTGATTCGCTTTTAGATCAGGGTATTTCTCCACAACAACCATTAACCTTCCGAGAGCTTGGCTCAATGAACCCTGCGCCTGTTGAAATTCCAACATCTGTTGAGCACTCACCTTGGTTGGATCTATATTCACACTCGTTGCTTTGGCCCTAGCCTCCACAACAGCCTCTAGAGTTTCTTTTTCGTGACTGGCATACCCTTTTACTGTTTTCACTAAATTGGGAATCAAGTCAGCTCTTCTCTTATACTGATTAGTGACTTCAGCAAGACGAGCATCCACTTCATTTTTCGACATCGGAATGGAACGTACTCCACAACCAGATTGTACTATCATGAAAAAAACTAACATTAGGCCAAAAAATACATTCTTCATTCAAACTCCTAAAACTCCATTTATGCCCTGATAAAACTTATTATTCAATCATAATCTTCAAATCATTAGCGCTCACAGTAACTGTGTCGCCTGATTTAAACTTTTGTGAAATTAAATCTTTCGCTAACAAATTCAAAACTTCTCTTTGTATCACTCGCTTAAGTGGTCTAGCGCCAAAAAGTGGATCGAATCCTTTTTTAGCTAAGTAATGGATCGCACTGTCTTGAAAATCACATAGAATACCTTTTTCTTTTAAACGATGAACAACTTCACTCAATTGAATTTTTACGATTCCATCGATCTGCTCTTGTCCAAGACTATTATAAATCACTGTCTCATCCACTCGATTTAAGAACTCGGGGCGAAAATGCTCTTTCAATGCTTCCATTACAGCCTGCTGTTTCTCTTTATCAGAAAGCTTTTCATTAATAATGCTCTGTGACCCAACATTTGAAGTCATGATAAACACCGTGTTTTTAAAATCTACAGTTCGTCCCTGACCATCGGTTAATCTTCCGTCGTCTAAAACCTGAAGTAATATATTAAAAACATCGGGATGGGCTTTTTCTATTTCATCAAAGAGTACAACGGAATAAGGTCGTCGTCGAACGGCCTCAGTGAGTTGACCACCTTCTTCATAGCCAACGTATCCTGGAGGAGCTCCAATAAGTCGAGAAACCGCGTGTTTCTCCATGTATTCACTCATGTCGATTCTAACCACAGCCTCTTCTGTATCAAATAAAAACTCTGCCAAAGCTTTTACCGTCTCGGTTTTTCCGACCCCTGTTGGTCCAAGAAAGATGAAACTTCCGATTGGCTTATTAGGATCTGAAATCTCAGCTCTAGATCTTCTAATCGCATCTGCCACCAACTCTAAAGCTTGATCTTGTCCAACAACCCTTTTTCTTAGTGAGTCTTCCATATTTAAGAGCTTTTCAACTTCAGTCTCTAACATTTTGGTGACAGGAACCCCTGTCCAACGACTCACCACTTCGGCGATTTCTTCTGGTCCCACAACTTCTTTTAAAAGTCTATGAGCTTTCTTTGTCTCTCTCTTATCAGCTGATTGAGCCTGCTCTAGCTCCTTATTTAATTTAGGCAAGGTGCCATATTTTAACTCCGCAGCTTTTTCTAACTGACCAGCTCTCTCGGCTTTTTCCATTTCTAAACGAACGCTTTCAATTTCTTCTTTTAGCCGACCTTGACCAAATATCTGTCTTTTTTCTGATTCCCATATTTCGGTCAGTTCTTTGTTTTTACTCTCTAATGTGCTCAGCTCCTTATTAACCTCACCAAGTCTTTGTTTCGCCGTTTCTTCTTTTTCCTTTTTCAATGCTTCTTCTTCAATTTGAAGCTGAATAATTTTGCGACGAATCTCATCGATTTCAGCGGGAACACTCTTAATTTCAATACTTAATCGGCTCGCCGCCTCATCCATTAAGTCAATCGCCTTGTCTGGCAAAAATCGACTGGTAATATATCTGTGTGACAGCTTCACTGCTTGTACAATAGCACTGTCAGTTATTTTGACTCCATGATGAATTTCATATTTTTCTTTGAGGCCTCTTAATATAGTAATGGCATCATTTACACTGGGTTCATCAACCAACACCGTTTGAAATCGTCTTTCTAAGGCTTTGTCTTTTTCAATGTATTGTCTATATTCATCTAATGTAGTGGCCCCAATAGCTCTCAATTCACCTCTCGCTAACGCCGGCTTCAAGATCTGGCCAGCATCCATAGCACCCTCTGTTTTTCCGGCACCCACTAAGGTATGAAGCTCATCAATGAATAAAATAATTTGCCCTTCGCTTTTGGAAACCTCTTTAATAACTGCTTTTAGACGCTCTTCAAACTCACCTCTATATTTTGCTCCGGCCACTAACGACCCCATATCTAAAGCCATCAATGTTTTACCCACTAAAACATCTGGTACATCGCCGTTAATTATTCGAACCGCTAATCCTTCAGCAATGGCTGTTTTTCCAACTCCAGGCTCTCCAATCAACACAGGGTTGTTTTTTGTTCTACGACTTAAAACTTGAATCACGCGACGAATCTCGTCATCTCGCCCCACTACAGGATCTAACTTCCCCTTTTCAGCTAAATCAGTAAGGTCTCGAGCATACTTCTTTAATACCTCATATTTGCTCTCGGGATCATCATCGGTCACAGACTGTCCTCCTCTTACTTGCTTTAAGCTATCTATAAATTTTGCTTTAGATAAGTCGATTTCTTTTAATAAATTTGCCAACTCCCTAGAATTTCCAGCAAGAGCTGAGAGTACAAAATGTTCAGTGGCAATATGAGTATCACCCATTTGATGAGCTTCTCGTAAGGCTCCTTGAAACAGTTGAATCAATTCAGAACTAGGCTGAATTTTTACCGCCCCAGAGACCTTCGGGAGAGAAGATAGTTTTTGCTCTACTTTACTTTTCAACGTGTTGACGTTGACTCCAGACAATTCTAAAATTCGTGGCACAGAGCTATTGGCTTGAACTAAAAGTTGGTAAAACAAATGTATCGGTTCCACTGCCGAATGCGCACGTTCCGTAGCGTAATTGGCCGCTTCTTGCATAGCCATTTGACTGCTTTTTGTCATTTTTTCGATGTCGTTCATGAAGAGTCCTTTTTACAAAGTATATCTATAAATCTAAATATATGAATTAATTAAATTATCCATAGAAGGCGGCCCTCAAAAGTGACACCTTTCTATGGTTTAATGTGTATTCATATGAAAAATTGTCAACATAGCCTCTAAAAATTAATTTTAGTTCGATTTATGG
>JAGRAA010000178.1 GCA_020435185.1 Bdellovibrionales bacterium
CTTAACCGCAACAACAAGAGTTTCTTCTTTAATTGATCTTCATGAAGCCGACGGAACACTAACTCTCAATAACATTACCCTAGACGGGCTTACTACATCGAAAGCGACCAGTGGCTTAATATATCGTTGTAAAGGACCTTTAGTCGCTCAGAACATTTCTATTGCAAACATCACTGCACCGCTTGCCAACTATTCTTCAGCGTTTGTATCTATTCTTGAAGACCAAGGGACTTTTACTGATATTACCGTCGATAATTATACCCTTACAAATGTGATTACTTTTTTTACAAACTTGAGTGGTTTAGTATCTAATTATACGAGCAATAGCCCTCTAAGTTTTACCAATGTCGCTGTCAATGGAATTACCATAAATGGTAATTCCAACTCCAAAGTAGGCTCTCTTCTTGGGGCAGTAGAGGTATTTTATACTCCAAATCTTACCGTAAACTCCTGCAGCGTAATAAATGGATTCATCCGGGGAAAAAATACTGGAGGACTATTGGGAAGTCTCTACATCAACAATCTCCAAATGGACAATTCAAGCTATGAAGGAAGTTTGCCAGATGGCGGTAACTCTACACTAGGTGGTTTAATAGGGTCCATGTCGGGAACAAGTGCAACAATTAATTCATCCTATGTAAAATCTGATGTTACTGTTTGGACTGGAGTAGGAGGAGGACTTATCGGAACAACCTCTGCAACAACTGTCAATATCAACAACAGTTTTTATAGAGGAAATGTTACAAGTACAGACTCCTCAAGCGGTGTTGTCGGAGGGATTTTTGCCTCTATGAGCGCCGGTACCTTAACCCTCACCAATGTCTACGCGGCAGGATCAGTTTCAGGAAATTTTAAAAAAGGATGTATTGGAGGATATAAACCGAGCGGAACTCTCGTTGCCAATGATGTTTACTATGATTCCACATTGTGCACTACTAATGCTGTGGATTCTGGTGCTTTTTCAGGAATTACAGGATCGAATACAGCAACTATGCAACCCAGTTCTCCTTTTACAAATTGGTCTTCTGGAACCTGGCTTTTCAGTCTAGGGTTCTACCCAGAGCTGCAATAATAAAGGGAGAGTTTGCATACTCTCCCTTTATAAAATTATTCAATTTCAGATTTTACGATATCACCATTAACGGGGTTAAAGTAGATCTCCACTTTTTGCCCTTTTGCATTTTTTCCGTAAATCTCGTAGCACGTTCCGGGAGTTTTAAATTTATCAATGGTATATCCTTGCTTCACCAGCATTTCTTGAAAGGCCTTCTCTTCCATCCATTTTGATTTGGGCTCAGAAGTACAATTCTTTTTTGCATAGGCTTGCGTAGATATAGCCATAAATATAGCTAAAACGGTTGCTCTGATCATGTGATCCTCCTTGTATAGAAATCAAACCAATAGATTTCGTTTTTATTAAACTAGTTTTTTCTCCCCAAACGGGAAATAGGCAAATGCCCTAAACAGCTAAAATACCTCAATTTAAGTCATTTGCCCCATGATTTTTTTATGATTCTAGGCGATCCTATGAAAGAAAACTACAAGGGAGTTTTAAATGAAAACATCTAATGCCTACGATTTACCTCTAAGAATCTTTCACTGGGTCTTTGCCATGCTCTTTGCCTCCTCTTTTTACATTGCAAAGGTGATTGACGATGACTCAGCGCTATACGTTTACCATATGCTCTCGGGATTAATAATGACAGGTCTCATTCTGCTGAGAGTGATATGGGGGTTTTGGGGCCCTAAAACAGCACGCTTTAGCTCCTTTCCTCTTTCTATAAATGAGCTCATCAATTATTTTACCTCCCTCTTTTCTCATAAAACAAAACGATATCTCGGGCACAATCCCGCCTCTAGCTACGCCGCTATAGTCATGTTTATTTTTACACTCGGTCTTGCAACCACGGGAATTTTGATGAGTTTACGCATCAACAAGCATTTTTTCGAAGATATCCATGAATTGGCTGCAAATGGCTTTATTATTCTGGTCATCATTCATATCGTCGGTGTGATTTTTTTTTTTTTTTAACATAAAGATGGGATGGCCTTCAGTATGATAAACGGAAAGAAGCAACAAGTCTTAGATGAAGAGCAAATTGAATCTAACCACCCCATCGTCGCA
>JAGRAA010000179.1 GCA_020435185.1 Bdellovibrionales bacterium
CTTTGGTGTCCATGTAGCGTCATTACAAATTTTTTATCGTTCCAACTTCTTAATATTTTAACAGCTATTTGATGCAGCACGGACACCAAAGTGTGTCCGTACCTTTTTGGCCGATGGTTTGCTTTGTATAGGGCTATGGAGGTCACAATGAAAATATTTGTATTAGCTATGATTTTATTCGGATTTTTAGGTTGTAATTCGGATTCTGACAAACAACGTGATGGTTGGCGAGTGAGAAGTGTATATGTAAATAGAGAGAATAAATCTAAAGTTTTGGCTCAATATTTTGAATCTGCCGAGGGGTTAAGTATAAATGATAAGTTTGAGTTCGAAGCTGAAGACTTAGTAGAGATCGATACCCAGGTGAGATGCATAAATGTAAAAAATCAAAAGAGTTTTTCAAATCACGTGAGGTTTACAAAGCCAACTACGATCAAGATATTAAGTTGGATGCCCATTAATGAAATTCGTCAGCTCGTGACAGAGGCGGACGAATATTTTTGCAATTTTGAATTTTCGGCTAAAAATCAAAACCAGTCTATTCATAAAATGAATTTGCCTAATATTAAAGTGAGTTTCAAAGATATAGATTCCAGATTTAAAATATTTGATTTTGAAAATCAGGTAACGACGGACGAAGTGGAGTTTTCTCGATGGAAGGATTATTCTTACCTTTTTGAAGATCAAAACTCTGATTTTTGGAAGCTTATCTGTGAAACCTTTGATGTAAATTCAATGAAAGAAAAGACCGGTAGAGGTGATTTATCAGAATTCGACTTTTCTAGAGTAAATAATTATAAAAGAAAAGATCAAACTCCTCATTTTGAAGAACTCTATCAGCAAAGGTGTATCTTGGTGGGTTTAAATAATGAAAAGATTATCACTCAAGTATCATCGCCTTTTAAAATTTCTTTTTTAGCACCGACTTTACAAGTAAATGTGGACTGGACGAATGCCCTTTATCCGGATTCCTTAGTACTCCCAGTAAGAGAACGGTTAAGTAACTACAATTTAGGAAGTATGCAAATTTATAATCCTTATGATTTTTTTGTTTATATCAAAGTACCGAAAATTATATCTCAATATTTAAATACTTATTATATAAGTAAGAATCACTATTTTCTAGAACATCAAGATCTTTCTTTTTTTTCAAATTCAGAGGATTTTATAGAAGAAAAAAATGGAATGTTGTTTTTTAAAATTAAGGCAGGATCAACATTGAGTCTAAATTTTAGGAGTAATTTTTGGATAAATTGCTCTCCGAATCCAGTGAGTAGTCTTTTACTGGAAGGAAGTGTTCTTTTCGGAGCCTATATGAATTTGCAGCCTATACCGATTTCTATATATAGAACGGGTGACTTTGATTTTTTTAAAAAAGAGATTGCTGAAGTAGCATTGTCATCTCCATTTAGCGAAGGATTTATTCAATCCCTGCCTCAAAAGAATAAAACTAATGGACTTATAAGAATGCGTCAAATAGCGAAGATTCCTCATTGGCATGAATTAATTCAGAAGAATAGGCCTTGTCCTTAGAGAGTTGGTATTACCAGTAGGTCGTAGAGACATCGACATCGCCGGCAAGCCAACATTGGCAGGCTAACCGACGATTTTCTTTACAATGAGATTCGAAGCTGGTTTTCGGATTAATGTTTTCTTGCCCGCTCAGAATAGAGACTTCGCATCGTTTACAGATTCCGTCCCCTTTGCAGGAGCTTGCAATAGGAATATGATTGTTATAGAGAGATTCAAATAGATTGGATTGATTATCTACGTTTAGGGGTGGAAATTTATTATTTGTATTGATAATAGGCATAAAACCATAATAAATCTGAGTGAAATATGAATGCAAAAGAAAAAATTTTAGTTTTTGGCGGAACAAAGGGAGTGGGTAGGCAATATGTAGATATGGCGCGTGAGAAGCTGTATCCAGCAAGTGAAGTCCTCGTCATTGCTCGATCAGAAAATTTATTAGAAGACATTCAATCTCAAAAGGAAAGTAATTCGATAGAAATAAAAACAAAGTCTCTTGATATTTCAAAAGAGCATGAGCAAGAAAAGGCTTTAGAAATAGCGGATGAATTTGACCCTACTCGAGTTGTTTATTTTATTGGAGGGGGACCTTTTGGAGAATTTGGCCAAAAAAAATGGTCTTCACATGACTGGGCTTATCAAGTGAATTTTTTGTTTCCAGCAAAGTTGATTCATCATCATCTCAAAAAAAATATGACGACCGTCAGACAAATGATTTTTTTAGGTTCAGCAATTGCTGAGTCCAAAGCTGATCCGAAGAGTGCTAGTTATAGTGCGGCAAAGCATGCTCTTCTGGGTTTAATGAAGAGCGTCGTTGAAGAAGGGGCGTTTATAGACTTAAGATTATTTAGTCCAGGGTACATTAACACGTCGCTTATGCCAAAGGCGGATTCGTTGAGAAGCCAAGGCATAAAAGTTTTTGAGCCTAAAGAGGTGGCCGTTGAGTTGTGGAAATGGCAATATGAAGAGGATCAAAATTTTCATCGAATTTTCAGATAATTCATGTATTATATGGTTTTCATAAAAGGAGTTTTTCATGTCGAATGTAGAAAATGTTATCATTATTGGATCTGGTCCAGCAGGATTAACTTCAGCAATTTATACGGCAAGAGCAAATTTAAACCCTTTGATGATAGAAGGATATGAGGCTGGTGGTCAGTTGATGATCACAAATGATGTAGAAAATTACCCAGGATTTGCCGACGGAATTACAGGTCCCGAACTCATGCAGGTGACTAGAAAACAAGCCGAACGTTTTGGAACACGCTTCATTACTGCAAACGTAACGAAGGTGGATTTTTCAGTAAGGCCTTTTAAGGTTTGGGTGGGTAATGATGAGTATCAGGCCAAGTCTATAGTCATTAGCACGGGAGCCAGTGCAAAGTATTTAGGGTTAGATAGCGAAAAGGCATTCATGGGTAAAGGGGTTTCTGCTTGCGCCACCTGTGATGGTGCTTTCTTTAGAGATATGAATGTTTGTGTAATTGGCGGTGGTGATACGGCAATGGAGGAAGCAAACTTTTTAACTCGTTTTGCAAAAAAAGTTTGGTTAATACATAGACGAGACTCCTTTCGAGCGTCAAAAATTATGGCTGACAGAGTAATGAATAATGAAAAAATTGAAATTTTATATAATTCTGAGTTGAAAGAGGTTAGGGGGGAAAAATTAGTCTCCTCTATAGTTATTTACAATAACAAAACCAAAGAAGATATAGAGCTTCCCATGGAAGGAGTCTTTATTGCTATTGGCCACCAACCCAACACAAAGATATTTAAAGACCAATTAGATTTAAACGAAACGGGTTATATCGTTACCCAACCTAAAAGCAGTTACACTAATGTTGACGGAGTTTTTGCAGCGGGGGATGTTCAAGATCACGTATATCGTCAAGCCATCACAGCAGCCGGAAGTGGTTGTATGGCAGCGATCGATGCGGAACGTTGGTTAGAGAAGCAGGGCGTTTAGTTACATTATAGAATCTCAAAAGATGGGGATGGCAAAGCATGGCTAAGGATGGAAAATTAACAACTAAAGACTTAGTGGAAAAAATCGATAAAATCGCAAAAGAAAGAATGGCTAAAGAAAAGGTAGTTTCTTTAGCCAGTTACAGAAAATTAAAAACCCACACCACTACTTTGCTTGTTATCGAAGACGACGAAACCATTCGTAAGGCCATTAAAAGAATTTTTGAAAATGAAAACTATAAGGTTATTGAGGCTTCGGATGGAACTCAGCTTTCTCAAGTTTTAGGGGATACTCTTATTGATTTAATTATCTTAGATATTGGTCTTCCTTGGATTGATGGCTATGAATTGGCTCGATTGATGAAAGAAAATGATGACCTAAAAGACCTTCATCTTGTCTTTGTCTCCGGACGCACGGGAGACCTAGACGTAAAGAGAGGATTTGCTGTTGGTGCGGATGACTATATCAAGAAGCCATTTAAAGTTGACGAAATAAAAAGATCCGTTCAAACACTGCTTGAGTTAAAAGCCTAGACAATAGACCGTTATATTTAAATCCCAAAAAACCGAATAATTTATATCTCTTAGAATAAAATGATGAGGGATAGGATTCTTTGAAAATTATCGGTTGTAATAAATGATTCGAAAAAAATTAGAAAAGTTAAAAATTTCAGAAAAGTTTAATGTTCTATCATTAGCTATATTGGTTTTTTTATTTGCTAGTGTGGCAATATCACTTATTTTCATTAACGATGTTAGAGTTGGTGGCACAGCCTATAGAAAAATTACTGGATTTCATTATTACCTAAACAGTTTGGGTAAGTTAGATCTCATTTTTGAAAATCAAAAGGATCAAATCAATTTTTACAAGAAAACCAGAGACCCACGGTACAATGTTCTTCACAGTGAAGTTGTGAAAGAGTTAAAGGCTTATATTAGAAGATCTTCGAAGGCTATCGTTCAAAATGACTTTGAAGGAAGCTTGAGGAGTCAGAATGAGAAATTATCTCTGTTAATTGAAGAATATTTTTTAGACTTAGTAGATTACAAAAAATATCAGAGCGAATCAAAGTCAGAACAAAATAAATATTTTGATTCTCTTACAGAGAAGATTAAAACAATCCAAGCCGTTGTGTACGACACCAGAATTCTTGCCGCACAGTCGATTAAAAATTCAGAGAGTAAAATTAATTCTTATGTCCAAATTACAGTTGGACTGATTTTTGTGATCTTTGGATTGGCCTTTTTTAGTATTAACTCTATGGCACGTATGATTAGAGGGCAAATAGATACATCTTTGACCTATTTGCTAGAAGGGGCCAATAAAGTAGCTCATGGTAATTTTGACCATATAATTCCAATTCAAACGAAGGATGAGTTTGGAACCTTGGCTCAATCATTTAATTCAATGACTAATGATTTAAAGCGAACGACGGTGCATTTGGATGCATTAATCGAGGAAGTTCAAAAAAGTAAAAAGCTGGAGTCTCAGTTAATGTACGCGCAAAGTATGGCCGCATTAGGGGAGATGGCTGGCGGCATAGCACATGAAATTAACAACCCTCTCGCTGTGATTTCTGCAAATACAAATGTTTTAAAAATGAGGTTAGAGTTAGATAGAATTGATCCTCAGGATTTTTCTTCACGAATAGAGAAAATCGAAAAAACAGTGGATCGAATTGGAAAGATTATATCTGGTTTAAGAACTTTTGCGAGAGATGGATCAAAAGATAGCTATGCTTGGGAGCCTTTCGAGAAGATACTTGATGATACATTTGAGCTTTGCTCAGAAAAGATGATATCCATGGGCATAGAGCTTAGATTTGCTACGCCAGAATCGGATATTGAAGTGGAATGCAGTTTAACTCAATTGTCACAGGTGTTTTTGAATTTATTGAACAATGCAAGGGACGCTGTCGCCGAATGTGATGAAAAGTGGGTAAGTCTAGATTTTGAGTTTTCCCATAATGAATTGACAGTAAAAGTTTGTGATAGTGGAGATGGCATAGATCCTCATATTCTTAAGAAGATTTTTAATCCCTTTTATACCACAAAAAAAATGGGTCAAGGAACAGGGCTAGGTCTAAGTATATCAAAAGGAATTGTCGAATCTCATGGAGGATCACTTGAAATAGACACATTAAGTGAGCGCACCTGTTTTGTGGTTAAGCTTCCGGCGAGAAGAAGCTCCGATTCAGGATCAACTGCAGCATAAACTCGATTTAAAATATTTTTTGAGCAATGGTTAATCCTTCTGGAGTCGGGATCATCATGGCTCGATATTTTGATGAATCAGAAAGTCTTTTGTTGAATTCAATCATACTCATTTTTTGTTTTTCGCTCACCTTAACTTTTGAGTCCTTTGTGTCGTAAACATGTCCAAATAAAAAAGTATTGTCTCCTACAATTAAGCCTCCTGGTCGTATGTTTTCTTCAGCCCATAATAGATAATCGGAGTATCCAGCCTTATCGGCATCAATGAAAACCATGTCAAAGGGCCCCTTATGGGTGAGGCCTTTTAGAATTTCAGAGGCTGAGCCAAGAAAAAGTTCAACCTTATTTTGATAAAGGGATGAGTATAATATTTTTTTGGCTTGAGCATAATTTTGTTCGTTCACCTCAATAGAGTAGATGTTTCCATCATCGGGTAGGGCGTCAGCCATCCACGTAGTAGAGTAGCCATATAAAGTCCCTATCTCGACTATTGTTTTAATCTGAAAAGATTCTATCAGAAACTTTAGAATATGTCCTTCTAAGGGATGTATATTGATCCCCTCTTTGTTGTTTTCAGAGAGACGTTGTCGAATTTCTTTTTGTGTCTGTGATTCAGTGGAAAAAGTGTTTTCTATATATTCTATGTTTGGGGCTCTTTGTAGTCGGGCCATGGTGATCCTTATTAAAATTCAAAAATAGGCTCTTGAGTGGTTTTTTATACCTGATATTACTACTTTACTCATAGATTTTTCAAGGTACCCATGTTATATGAATGAGGTCTATGAAAAATTCGGTAAAAAAATTATTAGTATTTGATTTTGATGGCACTATTGCAGACACCAGTGCTGATATAATTCACGCAACGCATTTACTTTTCGATAAAAAAGGGATTGCCCGGGTAGAAGATCATATTGTTGAAGAAAGTATTGGCATGGGGTTTTTAAATTTGTTGCAAAAGGTGCTGCCCGAAGGAACGGATGTGAACTCGGCAATTAAAGAACTATACAACGAATTTATTGAAATTTACGATAGTCATTACTTAGATAATATACAGGTTTTTTCTGGTTTTGAGGATTTTCTCAAAGCTTGGGACGGGCAGGTAGCTATCATTTCTAATAAGATTGAAAAATATGTAGTTGATTCTATTTATCATTTAAAGATGGATCATTATCCATGGGAAGCCATAATAGGAGGGGATACCTTTCATGTGGCTAAGCCTGACGCCTATGTTCTTCAAGAGGTTATGAAAAAGGCTGGAGTTACTCCTCTTGAAACGGTTATGATTGGTGATGGTTTGCCGGATGTGCTAGTGGCTAAAAACGCTGGAGTAGATAGTATTGCTGTTGAATTTGGTTATTCGCCTATTCATGAATTGAGAAACGCCGGTGCAGAGCATACTTTAGATCACTATTGTAACCTTTTTGATTGCCTAGATGTTATAAACGCTAAATATTCGTGATATTCGGATGCGATAAGTCAGCCAATTTAATCTAGCGATGGACACAAATGATTGGACCTGATAACCATATATGACTGAAAACTTTACCGTTTTTAGATTTAAGGGGGTCTCATGACATTTACCGTATTTACAAGCCGCTCGAAAAAAAGGATTCGTTCCATTTTATTCTTTATATTTTTTGGATTCCTTTCCATAAACCTTATATCTTGTAAGGGCGGTTCAGGAGGTTCTGAGGAGAATGTGATCAACGCCAACGTGGTTGCAAATATAAAAGCCTTAGACTCGATCTATATTTCAGATACTTATTCTAATGCAGTAGCTAGTCAAATTTATGAGTCACTCTATAATTATCATTATTTAAAACGTCCTCTGGAGCTTCAGCCTCGGCTTGCGGAAGCCCTGCCTTCGGTTTCGAAAGATGGCTTGACCTATACGATAAAAATTAAAAAGGGAATTAAATTTCAAGACAGTGAGGTATTTCCAAAAGGTAAAGGAAGAGAGCTTGTGGCCAATGACTTTATCTACGCTTGGAAGAGACTTGCTGATCCACAAAATAAAAGCGATGGATTCTGGATATTTGATGGAAAAATTAAGGGACTAGATAAATGGAGAGATAATCTTTCTAATAATAAAGGAAAGTT
>JAGRAA010000180.1 GCA_020435185.1 Bdellovibrionales bacterium
ACTCCTTTAATAGAGACCTTTAAGAAAGCAGATGAAGTTTTATTGCAAGCAGTAAAAGGAATCTCTGACTTAATTAATATTAGAGGTCTGATTAATCTTGATTTTGCGGATATTAAAACGGTTATGGCTGCTCAAGGGATGGCCATCATGGGAGCTGGTATTGCTAGTGGTGAAAACAGAGCTGTCGAAGCCGCTACTGAAGCCATTTCTTCTCCATTACTTGAAAATATTGCTATCGATGGAGCGACAGGAATCATTATCAACGTCACGGGTGGACCGGCCTTAACTCTTTGGGAAGTTAACGAAGCCTCTACATTGGTTACCGATGCGGCTCATGAAGATGCTGAAATTATTTTTGGTGCGGTCATTGATGAAACCATGGGTGACAATATTCAAGTTACTGTTATTGCCACTGGTTTTGGCGCTGAAAACAAATCCACTGTAGATGCTCAGATTAATAAGCTGCAAGAAATGGCCAGAGCACAATTAGCTATGCAGGCTAATCATCACTCTCCGGCCTCTCATGAAGGCCAAAGACAGCTGCAACAAGAGTTTTATGGTCAATCCGTTGAGGCTTCGTCGAACCATTCGTCGAATAACTATGTGGACTCAAGAGTGAATCATGGGTTTGATCCGAGAATGAGCCAGAATTTTGAGCCTAGAACAATGTCTACTCAAGAGTCTTCTCTTTACGAGCAACCTCAAACTACGCAGCGTACTTATGTGCCTCATAGTGAATTAGAGGCGATGAATGAAATGCGACATGAGGCCATTAAACCAGTGACTTCGCCAGCTGCTGAAAAGCCCGTTTTGCCAAGAGATACTTTATTAGCAAAAGTGAAAGCTTATAGAGAAGCTCAAGAGGCTAAAGAAAGATCTCATATGACTCAAGAGCAGCTTTCTATGAATATAGACGAGCAAAACTCCCTCAGTGCTGCCAAAAAAATGGCTGAAGATGTGGTAAAGTCCTCTTTTCGAGCCAATGACCTTGACGTACCTTCTTATTTAAGAAGAGGGAATAACGGTGGGGAAAATGAGTAATTCTCAAAGGATAAATTTGTCCGATGAGTAATGCTTATTTTGTTTCTGATGTACACCTCGGATCAAATGATGATCCGAGGTTTTTTTTGTTTTTAAGCTGGCTTAAAAGTGTCAATCCATCAAAAAAACTAACCCATTTGTTCATGGTGGGAGATATCTTTGATCTTTGGATTGCCAATCATAGTACATTTATTCGGCAATATGAAGAGATCATCCATGAGTTAAAAAGAATAGTCGAAGAGGGAGTGGAAGTTCATTACTTTGAAGGCAATCATGATCTTTATTTGGAGCATTTTTGGCAAAATAAATTAGGTGTACATGTTCATAAAAAAGGACAGCTTTTTAATTTATCTGGATACAAGGTTTATATTGAACATGGTGATCAAATGGACCCAAATGATAAGTGGTATTTAGCTCTTAGATGGTTTTTACGCACGCCCATGATGAAACATTTTGCGCTTCATGCACCAGAAAAATTTATTGAATGGATAGGCACCAAAGCAAAAGATAAAAGTAGATACTACACAAGTAATGTGAAAACTATTGATGAAAATCAGGCCAAGCAAGTTATCCGATCTCATGTGGAAAAGCTAAGTGAAGTCGTAGATTTTGATCTTCATATTTCAGGTCACGTTCATGTGAGAGAAGATTATAGCTTTTCTAAAGAGGATAGAGCTATCAGAGTTGTAAATCTCGGGTCTTGGTTGGATAAACCGGGGTATTTTAATTTGAATGATGAAAATCAGATGTTTTGTGATCTTTAAATCTGAGTTTTAAAGACAAGGCCTTTGCTAATAAATCTGCTTTTTAAAAAAAATTAATAAGACTTATGAGGCAATGTAACAATTTCATCGAAGCCTCTAATTCTTCGATTTTCTTTATGAATCTAAATAATTTACTGAGGAATTTTAGGATCTGTAGTATAGGTTAAGTATTCATTTTAGCGACAAATTTACTTCTTATACATTCAGCTGGTCGGAGATGAATAAGCTCAAAGCAAAAGGCAATCTTTAGTAGCTAGAGCTACAATCTTGATGGGAAAAATAAAATTTTGGGGGTTTACGAAAGGAGACTGGGTGATGAGAACATCAACCTCGAGTTATATATTATTGTTAGTTGTTATGCTTGCCGCGCCATTGGCTAATGCTCGTGGAATTTGTGATGTGGTATTTTCAGAGATAAATCGATATCACAAGATGGCCTTTGATGTTAATGATCCCCAGTACAGAGTTGATGATATTTCGACTTGGAAAACAAAGTACACCCCCATGAATACGGGAGATAAAGGGCGTCAGTTTGTGGCCCATTTTCCTAGGGAAGAAGCTTTTGATGGAAAAGCTAAAGAAGCTGGAGAGTCTCGTGGATTAACCTTTTGGGGAATGAAAATCATTCTTGTAGAAAGTCGTGAGGCTGCAGAATTCCTTCTCAATGAGGCGGTTTCTGGTGAAGGTCGAATCTATGAAGAGCCAACGATGCGTCCCACTTTTTTGATTACCGGAAAAACCAATGCTCAGATGGGAACTGAGAAATTTCATAAATCTGAAGATAACGGTCAGTTAGTATTGAACAATAAAGAATCAGATCATTTTGTTCATCTGTGGGATTCGATGTTCGTTACTCCAAAAGGAAAAAGCCAAGAAACCTCAAGTGTGCAGTGGCGGGATAGTGATGGAAAATGGCATTATCTCCCTAAATCCGCTCTTGAACCCTTGTCTTTTTTAGAATCTCCTCTCATGAAAGGAGCCTGGGAAGGCGGTATTACTGAAGTATTCTTTTATCCCAAAGGTTGGGTGCTTCCTGCAAAAAGGGGTGTGGTTATACTTTCAGACTTTTTTGCCGATAGAAATCGAAGTCCTAAAGGATTAGTGTCATCAGGAAAAGACGAGAGCATGTATTTACCTTTAGGCTCTTTTGAAAAAGAACTCGGCATTCAAGGGAATGCGAGTAAAATTATCGTGAGAAATGTCAGTGAGATGAGTTCTGCAGATGCAGCCAAATATGTAGAAGGAATTATTCCTTTATTTCAATCCATAGACCATTCAAGCAAAGCCATTTTAATAGAGGCATTAAAAAAATATTCTATTCAGGAGTTAAGTGAAAAGAAGTTAAGAGGATTAGAAAATACTCATCCAGTAGCTATTTTGGTGCAAGCCTACAATGCCTACTTGCAAACGCCTCAAGGGAAAAAGGAACAAGATTCTTTAAAATCATTTATGGAAAAACAAGGTCTTCAGCCCAAAGAAAATGAGTTGACCTCTAAGTATGTCGCTGAATTAAAGGAGTACTTGGATACTTTGGCTTACAATGAAGCCATTAGTAAAGCTAGAGACTTTCGGGATCAAATTATTGGCTTTGCTAAAAGTGAAATATTTGAATTTGAAGGTTCGAGTTATATTTTAGATAGAACTGAAGTTAGAAAAAATAATGGAGAAGAAGTGGAGATCCCTTATTTTAAAGAACATCAAGGGAAAGGTATTACCGCTAAAATCAGAAAAATTTCTCTAACTGATAAAAATGATAAAGGAAGAGAAGAAGAGGTAGAAATTAAAAGTTTATATTTTACTTTTAATGGCGCTCCTAAAGAAGTTTTAGAGATGGCCATGGCTCAGGAGAGAAAAGGCCAAGGTAAAAATGCAGGTAAAGGTCGGTTCACAGAAAATACATTGAAGGCTCTAGAAGCTGATATCGCCGAAGGAAAGCAATACACCATTGAGGTGAGAAATCAAGATGGAGTAGTGATTGCAGGGGGTTTTGGTTCTATTGCTAATGGTATGTTCACGGGGGAGAGTGTGTCTTACCCTGTATGGTTTAGTCCAAAGTTGGATAAAAAGGGCCAAATCCTTATGAATCAAGACACCAATCAGCCTTTAATGGTGAGGCATGGTATTGAGATTGCTCGATTGATGAAAATCGCTATTTTTGAACATTTTGTGCAAAACGGAATGGTTTTTCAAGACTCTATGATGGTGACGGCCTTTACGGCATCAATTGGTGGTGTAAGGCTCCCAGCTCAGGACTTTTTGAAAATGCTTTCTCAAGCAAGACAAATACAAAGAAGTCAAAAAATCGAATTTCCAGAAAGAATGCAGTTGAGCGATTTGCATTAATTATTGGGTTTCAATGCCTACGGGAGTTGGCATTGAAATTGATATTCAAAAGGATGAACCTAAAAAACCATGTATTTGAGAAGAATAGGATGGGAATAGGGCAGTTTGTTTGAATTCATTTCATGGACTGTTTAGTTGTTAGACATGAGGGAGAAAGCGTGTTCCACAAAAATTATTTAGCATCTCAAGTAAAGAAGTTTATAACAAAAATTAAAAATCCATACTCGCTTTATTTCCCGAAGAATTATGGGAGAGCTTCAGTCGCCTATCTTCTCATAATAAGTATGATCTCGGCCCCATTGGTCTCTCAGTTCGCTAGTGGAGCCATAGTAGAAAGCCGATCAGATGCTGAGCCTGTGAGATTAGGTTCTCTTTTGGATCTTAATCAATTTGAACCAGGTCATCCCGTGAGAGAGAATCTTCAAAGTTTTGAAGAAGTTCAAGAGTTGATTGCACAAAATCAAGTGAGTCAACTCGTGGAGAAAGGAATTGTAGATACTTTTCATCTTATCCAGCAGACATTATATATATATGACCATAAGAGTGGAGACAAAGCTAAAGAGTCTCACAATCTAGCCGACCCAACCACATCCTTTAAGGACGTGGTTACCGACAAAAGAGATTTAGTCATTGAAAATGGAAGATTAACCTTAAAGGGTTACTCCGTAGGTCATCTTGTCGCTCGTCAAGTGATCGGAGACTTTGAGGCTGATAGAGTAGTTTATGACAAAGACGTAGCTATCGTGACCACAAAAGATGGCCGTTTTTATGGTATAGATATGCAATATGCTGCCTTATACGCATTTAAAGGTCCTATCCCGCTTTTTAATCTATTAAATACAGTCAACAACTCAGGAAGCGAGTTAAAAGGTTTCGATTTGAGTTTTATTTCTCGTGGACAGCAACCTATTTTGGTTGAAGAGGTTCAAAGAAGAGATAATTCTGTTTCAGCAGAATTGAGTGCTGATGTTCCGCGGGCTGGAAATGGCCAACCATTGCTCAAAGCTGGAGATATCGTTGTATATGAGAAAAATGAAGCGGATGAACGTAATTTTAAATTCATACTTAACCGCCATGCTGTATTAGAAAATATTAAAAAGGGAACTGTTGCGCTCTCTTTAATCACCTTTATGATGAATCATGAAGGTTATACCACAACAATGGGAGAGGAGCTTCAGGCCAAGTTGCGAGTGAGAACTGCAACAGATGCAGAATCCCCTCTAAGTCTCTTAAGAAAACAATTAGGGCTTATCGGGAATGATCCAGAAATAGATAACCTTTTAAAGCAAGTTCTTGAAGGAACGAGCGAGCAACTTGAACCAGTAAAAATGTTTTTTAGAAAACTTAATCGTAAGGATTTTCTAAATTTTTTAAACCAAGCTTCAAGTTTAGCGAGTAAGCAATCTACTCCTAGAGATCAGTTTACTCTTGAGCAGGCTACGGCTTCTTATGAAAAAATTCGCCAGCAGGCAGAGTATGAATCCAAAGAGCTTGCAGGGCATATTGAACGATTGAGTGCAAAGAAAGAGCGATTGACGATACCAGTTCTGTTGGGCCGTATAGGCGTTATTGAAGCTTCTCAAATTCCTGTGGTTCAAAAGATAACCGCTTTTGAAAAGCTTCTTGTAGATACTGCGAACACTCAAGTTCAAAAAACATTAGAACTAAAAATAAAAAGTTTAAAAACAAAAAAATCAGCTATTGATAGGCAAATTGCTGATGGTAATTTTTATGGTACTCATCATGTTTTAGCAAGAGCCGTAATCACACAAGAAGTGAGTTTTGCTGATGACATAAAGCCTTGGTATAAAAAAATGAATACCAAAGATTTAAAAAAGGTGGCTTTTAAATTATCAGGTATTGCTACAGCAGGTTTAGGGATTTCTACATTAGGTGTGGCTGCAGCTAACTCGGCCGGTGTTTCAGAAGCTTTTTCGATTATGGGAAATTGGTTTTACTTAAACGCTGTTCCTAAAGTTGTACTCGAAAATCCAACATTAAATGCTTATCTTGGAGAAGATTATAGGGTGTTATTGTGGTCAGGGTTTTTAAAACATATGGCTTGGATACCTATTGCTCATTTGGCGGGGATGATGAGTGTGAGCTTTATGTATGTGGCTTCTGAGTCTCTAAAAAAAGTGGCTCCAGGTATTGCTTATAAATTGAATGAGTTTGCTGACGAACTAAAGCCATTATCCACTTGGCGTAGGATCGTCACGATTATGATGAGGCCTTATGCTTATGCCTTTTTTCCATTTTATAACTGGATTAATAAAGCCACTCGCCAGCAGGTAATGGAGAGCATGAAGCAAGGGATAAATCCGTTTTTAAATTTTTATACAGGAAACAGTGTTTATGGGAAGAATTTAGGATTAAAACCTGGAGAGCTTATTTTTCCAGGTTTTAATAACCCTTTCGGAAGCCGTCAAAAGATTGAGGCTCAACATAATCGGATGCAGCAGGTAAGAAATAAAGTTGTCTATGAACGCAAGCAGGCGCAAAGAGTGGCCTGGTTGTTAGCGACGCTCTTGGTTTCTGGACAGGCTGATGGGATTGATCCCGCGACTCAACTTATGATTCAGACAGGTGAGATTTTACCTGAGCAATTAGATAAGATTTTTAGTGATCCGAAATTAAAAAAGCAATGGAAACGGGTTTCTGCAGCCATCAATTCTGATCTATGGAGTATGATTAAAGAAAATAAAGGGATCGACTTTGCTAACCTGAGCAAAGAGGAGTTTATTTATGTTTTTAAACAGGCTCAAAGGATAAATGAAAGAATTAGAAGACGGCCAGAATTAGTAAACAAAGTAGTTGATCTCAAGCAGGGGTTTTCAAAAAATAGCCAATTGTTTTTATCTACGACAGCTGGTTTTGGTGAGCGTGAATTTGATATATTGAAGAAGTCTACGGCTAATGAATTTATTGGTTCTCAAACAGCTCATGAGTTTATTTCAGATCATGGCCTATTGATTATTTTGAACTCTTTTTTTACGGTTCGTGCAGATGTTCACGATCCGGCAAATTTAGCTTATGCCTCTGAAGGGTTGCCTAAACATAATACTAATGTGACTATGAATTTTATTATTCACTTGCTTATGGCCGGCCCTCGAAGGGTTTTAGATTTTATGAAATCTCCTCAAAGTATAGAGTCTAATTATATTCCTTGGGAAAATACAGTATTGAGTTCTCGAATGAGACCAGAAAATATTTTTAAAGGGATCTTTAATTGGTCTAAGAATATTGTTTCTTCTGATGCAAACATTGGTGGGTTTATGACCTATAGTTGGCTCAATATGTTTATCACCGTTCAGGCATCTATGGGTTTTGCCTTTTTAGCACGTTGGCAGATTGGGCATATGGAGGTTTCTCAAGCTTTTATGACTTCTTATTTTTATTGGATCGCTTCTATTGTTGGATTTGCTTGGCCATGGATCGTCTTGGGAAGAGGTGGGTCTTTGGAAGCACAGAGACTGGCAAAGGCTTCGGCGAAATTTAATGAGCTTCCTTCAAAAATAGGGGAGGCCATAAAACTAAAGGACGAAGCCGCAGTGAAGAGGTACGCTAAAGAGTTAGTAGAGGCCTTAACTCCTGGATATATCGCAGACCGAACTGTTGAGCAGTCTCGTAGATCTGGGGTGTCGTGGATGGATGGAGTAATTTTAAGACGACAAATCACTCGATTGCTCAATGCCCAAGAGAATCAAATGGTAGAGATTCCAGACTTTACCGGAGTCACCATTAAAAGAAAAGCCCAGGCCAAAGATGGTCATAACATTATGTACGCTTTTTATGGCATTCAATATTCTTTAAATCAGGCGCAGATGGCTAGTGATAAAGGCCAAGAGCAAACTGCGGAGCGATATTATTCAGAAGCACAAAGATTTTATAGCTACTTAAAGTCAGGAGTTACCACAGGGAATTGGAGTAACGTGAGCTCTGATTTTGACTATGAGAAGTATGCATTAACTTTGGCCGAGACCATTCAAAACCAGCCTCCTGTGGCAAATAAACCTAATCCTGCAATGATGTTTTCATTGATCTTTTTCGGTGGGGCGGTCGGTACTACCTGGATGGCTAGTGAGTTAATGAAAACAAGTTTTAACAAAGAGCTGTTGAATTGGAATTATGTTCAAATGTGGACAGGGATACATTTTTCTTATCTTGCAGCCACATACTTGCTTTTTGGAAAGTATGTTCGCCAAGAAATTTTATATCCAGCTATAGATAAAGTGATGTTTAAGGCGCATAGCTATTATAAGCAAAGAGGTAAAGCAAGCCCAACGGTAGAGCGTTATTTACGTGGTCGATTGCCTCAGGTTAAAAAAGCATTGAGTTGTAAACAGATATTCTCAGTGCTTTAAGAATATTTTTATACAGTACCATGTATGGCGACATGTCTATTTGAAGAATTGAGATTTGGAGGATTATTGTGAAAATAGTAGTGATGATATTTTTACTGTTACCACTTTCTATTACACGGACTTATGCTGCCAGCGTTTGCGGGTACGTATTTAAAGAATTAGATAAGTATAGTCAGCAGGCCTTTAAAGCCAATGACCCAAAATACGATCGTTTAGATCCGAAGACTTGGGAACCAGATATCTCTCCCCTCGATCTTGATGGTAAGGGAAAAGGCGTAATCAGCTCATTTCCAAGAGCAACTCCTGAGATTAAGACTGCAGCCACTAATCGAGGGTTAATGCAATGGTGGAATGCTTTAGTATTGGTTAAAGATAGAGCTGAAGCTGATCAGTTGATCCGAGACAATGTTTTTTACATGAAAACAGATCCCTTATTTACTCAATTAGTCTTGGAGACGGGATTGGACGCTCAACAGAGACAAGAACTTTTGCCAAAGGCAGGGGATTCAAAAAAGGTTTTGGCTCAAAAAGAACAAAAATTAGTGGAGATATGGGATAGGATTTATACAAACCCTGAGGGTTTGGTGGGGCAGTCTGCCCTTCAATATAGAGATTCTAATGGACAATGGAAGTATATCTCATTAGAAGAGGCCAAGCGATTTCAATTTACTGAATCTCAATATACGAATAGAGAGATTAATGGTGTTTTACAGTATTTTAATCAAGTGATGTGGGTTCGAACTCCTTGGAGAGGAGTTGTAATTCACGAACATGTATTAGCTAATCGTAAATTACACCCCTTGAATGTGGATAAAGAATTAAATGCTCTGGTAAGTCTTTCGGGGTTAAATAAAAAAAGTCTAGAGTTATTTTATAAACAGTCTTTGAAAGATGAATTGGATAAAGGAAAAGCAGATGGTTTGTTAAAAGAGTTGGTGGCGTATTCCATTTTGTATAAAGAAGGTGATAGGTTTTTAGACTTATTTAAATCCTATGTGAAAGAAGTGGGAGAAAAAGAAAGATTAGAAAATCCATTGATGAGTTATCTTAGAAATAAATTAGGACACATTGATAGTGATGCTTTGACTGCAAATCAAAGCTTTTTGAGGGTTCTAGATATGGTAAGAGAAAAGATCCTTCCTGCTTT
>JAGRAA010000181.1:0-7293 GCA_020435185.1 Bdellovibrionales bacterium
TATAGAAAGACTTGCAATGAATAATAAAATTTTGTTGGTTGAAGATAGTGAATTTTTTCGTGCAGCATTAAAATCGACATTAGAAAGTAATAATTATGAAGTTTTAGAAGCTCCTAATGGTAAGGCGGCTAGAGACATTATACCGACAATATCGCCGGACCTTATTCTTTCAGACATCCAAATGCCTCATTTTAACGGAGTAGAATTGTTAAAATGGACTAAAGAAAATCACCCGACTAAGTTTATGCTTATGACCGGATTTTCACACATTCTTGAAACTCAAAATGCTTTCGAACTGGGTGCAGATGAGTTTATCGCTAAGCCTTTTGATGAAGAAGATTTGATAGATAAAATCAATAATCTTCTAAGAGATTCTACTCGCGAAAATAATACAGATGTACCGTTAGAAGAAAAGATAAAATACTGTAAAGTATCGTTGGAGGACTTTGTATCAGACAAAGCCATAAATTTAGATATATTTATTCAATTAAAGCCGGGGAAATTTCTAAAGATTGCTCATAAGGGCGGAAAATTAGACGATGAGCGCATAGAAAATTATAAAAGCAAAGGTTTAAAAGAGCTTTATATTCGGCAAGAAGATTTCGCTAAGGTGTTAGATTTTAATATAAAACTTAGTAAGCTTGTTGCCCACAGTTCTAGTATACCTATAGAAAAGAAAGAAAGATTTTTACTTCACACTGCTGAAGTAATTTTAGAAAAAACATTTGTAGACGGTGTAGATAAAGTCATTTTTGACAATGCTAAAGATTTTTTAACCACAAGTATAGACTTGTTAGCAAAGGATGATCAAACTTTTACATTATTAGAAGCTTTAAACAATCATACAGATTACCTCTATGCCCATTGCTTAGGCGTGAGTATGTATTCAGTAATGATCGCCAAAAAAATGAAATGGAGCTCCACTGCAAACTTATTTAAATTAGCTTTTTCTGGCCTTATGCATGACATAGGGAAAAAAGAAATTGATCCTGATCTTTTATTAAAATCAAGGCCTGAATTAACCTTTAAAGAAAGACAAATGATAGAAACCCATGCTATGAGGGGAAAACTTATTCTTGAAAGCTTAAAATCAGCACCTAGCGAAGCTGTTGCCGTGGCCTTTGAGCATCATGAAGATATATTAGGACAAGGCTATCCCAGACAGATTGGGAAAAACGAAATACACCCGATGGCAAAGATTGTACATGTGGCCAATGAGTTTTGTAATTATACAATTAAAGGGCCTCATCATCCTCCAGTGTCTGGAGATAAGGCGCTTTCATTATTAGATAATTTAAAAAGAGAATCGCTGGATCATGTAGCCTTTAGAGCCTTAAAGGAAATATTTAGTTCTATAGGGTTACAATAGTAAATCTATATATGACCATTAAGAACAAGTTACATTCATTTCACCATATCAGTTTCTCTTTTTGATCCTTCTTTTCATCTCACTTAGATGCACTTTTCTTAAAATTCAATTAATGTTTGTGTTTTTTTGTCAAAAAGCTGTTCATATTTAAAGCCATTCCGAAACGTAAGTATATGAAAAAACCATTGAGGTGTCATGAATTTACAAGACAGGTTTAAATTTAAAGTTCTGATTGTTGAAGATGATCTTTATTTAAATGAGGCGCTGGAAAGTATGCTTCTTGATTGTGGGTACAATGTCTTCAAAGCTGAAGATGGAGAGAAAGCACTTGAAATTTTAGATGTCGAACCTATTCAGTTTGTTGTCTCTGATGTTCAAATGCCTAACAAAAACGGCTTTGAGTTGCTTTCAGAAATTAAGACTTCAAAATTAAACAACATAGACGTTCTGATGATGACAGGATTCTCTCATATACCAAGAGAAAAATTAATGATTCTGGGTGCGGTGGGAATAATTTCTAAACCTGACGATTTAGTGGAGATTCCAGACTATATTGAAACCGCAAGAACAAAGAGTCTCAATACAAATTAAATAAGGAAAGATTTATGAGTAAAGAAATTTTTAAACGAGCTTTTACTAAAAATACTGATGCACAATCTGCTTTAAAAGATATTGCTGATTCTCTCGAGGCTAAGAATTCAAAATTATGTGTGCTTTTTATATCGAATTCATACGATATGGAAGGGCTTTCTGAGTATGTAAGAGAGTATTTTGGAGAAAATGTAATCGCATGTACAACAGCAGGAGAAATCTGCTCAGAGGGGTATGGAGAGAATACTATTTCTGGAATGGCTTTTCATGGAGAAAATTTTGTCATAGATACGGTAGACTTCAAAGATCTCAAAGAGAGTTGCGATTTTGGAAAAATCTCTGCGTTGAAAGAAACCTATTTAAACATTAAAGACCAACATCTTAAACAAATTAAGGATGGTAAATCATTTTCATTATTACTTGTTGACGGCTTGTCTGTAAAAGAAGAACAACTAGCTGGTATCATAGCTAGTTCTATTGAAGACACTCCGTTAATAGGAGGATCTGCTGGGGATGGATTAGCTTTTCAGAAAACTTATGTTTTTATCGACGGGAAATTTGTACAAAATGCTGCAACCTTAACCTTTATTACAACAAATCTTCCTTTTGAGATATTCAAGATCCAACATTTTAAAGAAACCGATAAAAAATTTGTCATTACCGAATCTGATCCTGAAACAAGAACTGTTCTTGAAATTGATGGAGAACCTGCTGCCGAGGCTTATTCTAAAATGTTAGGGGTTGATATCAGCGATTTTACTGCAAATACCTTTTCAGAAAATCCTTTGATGCTTAAAATTGGTGATGATTATTTTGTAAGAAGTATACAAAAAGTAAATGAGGATAAGAGTTTAACTTTTTATTGTGCAATCGATGATGGGCTAGTGCTGACACTTGGGAGCCGAAAGAATATTGTAGAAAATTTAGATCGATTGTTTACTAGCTTAAAAGGAAAATTGGGAGAAGTTAACCAAAGTTTACTTTTTGAATGTATTCTCAGAAAATTAGAAGTTAATAGTCTTTCTCCTAAAGAGCGAGAGAAGTCGATGGAGCTATTAAGATCTAATAATGCCATGGGATTTCATACTTATGGTGAACAGTATGGCGGGGTTCATATTAACCAAACTATTACAGGGGTAGCTTTTGGAAAAGCAAGTTAAAAGAAGTTATGATGAACTTCTTGAAGAAAATAATAAGTTAAAAAAAGAAGTTCAGAAATTAAATAAAATAAAAATAGCTCTAATGAAACGTGTAGAAAGAACAAGCGGAAAAAATGATAGTGCATTTTCTTTATTTGAAGGAAATATTTTATTAGCCAATCAAGTTAAAGAGAGAACAAAAGCTTTGGAGAAAATGTCTCAAGAGCTGGCTAACGAAAAAAACAAGCTCTCTAAAACTATAAGGGCCTTGCCAGGTAATATCATTATATTCAATAAAAATTTAGAAATATCAAATCTCTATGAAGGAAGAGGTATTCTTAATAAAAGGCTAGAAGTTGTAGATTATTCTAAACGGTCTTTTTCACAAGATGTTCATTTAAAAATCGAAAAATCTCTTGGAAAAATTAATACTCCAAATCAAGTTATTCATTTTGTTCATACAATAGAAGGGGGAGATCTGCCCATTCAATATAAGTGTTTCATTACCGAAATCAATAAGTCACAATTTGTACTATTTATTCAAGATACCTCGGAGAAGTATCGTCAAGAACTTATCATTAAAAATCAGGAAGCCCAAATTTTGCAGGCGTCTAAACTTTCTGCATTGGGTGAAATGGCAGGAGGGATTGCCCACGAAATTAATACTCCATTAGCGACAATTTCTTTACTAGCGGGACAAATACGAAACAATGAGGCGAAATCCACAAATCCAAATGAAAAAATACTAGTAGGTGTAGAAAACATCACAAAAACCGTTCAAAAAATTTCGAGGATTATTAAAGGGCTTCGACAAATTTCACGAGATGGAAGTTCTGAAAACCTTACTCCCTGCTACGCATTAGATGTGGTTAACGAGGCCTTGGATTTGTGTAAACAAAAATTTCAATCCCACGGTGTGGTGGTGGCTTTGGATTGTCCTGAGCAGTTGGCCATTCTTGCAAAAAGAGTTCAACTGAGTCAGGTTATTTTGAATTTATTAAGTAATTCATTTTATGTAGCAAGACACCATGAGGACGGTTGGATAAAAGTCCAAGTAAAGGATCTTGGCGATAAAGTAAGAATTTATGTGATTGATTCAGGAACAGGAATAGATAAAGATGTTTTGAGCAAAATCTTTAACCCCTTTTTCACCACCAAAGAGGTTGGTGAGGGTACGGGATTAGGGATGAGTATATCTAAGAAAATTATAAAAGATCATGGAGGCAGTTTAGAATATGAGCTTTTCAAGGGTAATACGTCATTTTATATTGAGGTTGAGAAGGCCACCAAAGACTGTGTTGTAGAGAGCGAAAGAAATTCAATATTCAATGCTAGCTAAGTACTTTAGTATCCGTTATTAACGTTTCTTTATTTTGAGAATAAAATGTTTCAAATTCGAACAAAATAAATGGATTTGAGAAACAAAGTCATTTCCTATCAAATTGTCTTGCAGGATCTTCTCAAGAAACAGCCTCGATGTCGCAACAGTTAGAACGCCAAGCTAACGAAAGTCATACGAAAAATTCTAAGGCGGTGTTGAGGGGCTCTGGAGAATATGCAGATATTCTAGATGGGCTTGATCAAAGGTTTGAACATTAAACAAATGGACTGGTTTTGCTATTAATTAGAATAGTTAGGTGGACTGGTCAGAAAGGCCAGTGGTGTCATAAATTTATACGAAACTCGAGATATAACATTTTGTAGAACAGACTTTACAAATCGTTTTTAATAGCTTATCTTATTGTTTATATTATGAAAAATAGAAGCTTAATGAATGTAATAAAGGGCCGTTTAGCCGAAAAACAGCCGCTTATTCAAGTGGTTGTGGGACCAAGACAAGTAGGCAAAACAACAGCTTTAAAATCTGCATTGAGTGAAAAAGATCACTATTATACAGCTGATTACCCAACGCCATTAGATGCATCAATAATATTGGAGTGGTGGAAGTCTGCCAGTAAAAGCCAATCTAAAATATTAGCAATAGATGAGGTTCAGAAAATATCTGGATGGAGTAATGTTATTAAAAAACTTTGGGATGAGGAGCCGAGTGTAAAGGTTGTTTTAACCGGCTCTTCGGCTCTACTTATGGAAAAAGGGCTTGCCGAGACATTAGCTGGACGGTTCGAGCTCATTCAGGCTGAACATTGGAGTTTTCACGAAGCGAAGGATATTTTTTCTTTGGATATTCAGGAATACATTGAGTTTGGATGTTATCCTGGGGCAGTTAGGTTCTTAGACAATATTGAAAGGTGGGGTAACTATATACGGGATTCAATTGTTGAGCCAGCCTTAGGGCGAGATTTACTGCAGCTGCATCCTGTAGAAAATCCAGCTCTTCTAAGGCAGGTTTTCGCAGTGGCTCTTGATATGCCTGCGCAGATCATTAGTTTACAAAAACTGCAAGGCCAATTGCAAAGTAAAGGAGCAATAGCTACAGTCCAAAACTATTTAAACTTGTTATCAAAAGGATTTCTGGTTTCCTCTATCGAGAAGTATTCGGCATCAGTTATTCGCGGCAAAAAAAGCAGTCCAAAGCTTATCATTCATGATAATGGCTTGATGAGGGCATTCGAAAGACCTATTGAAGGCTCATTGTCTCCTGATCGTTTGGGAAGGTATTTTGAAAATAGTATTGGTGCCAGGTTTATTGAAGCTGGTTGGAAGACATATTATTGGAAAGATCGAACTAAAGAAGTCGACTATGTTGTCATTGGCCCAAGAAATGAACAGTGGGCGATTGAAGTGAAGTCTGCACGGTGTAGTCCAGAGAGTCTTAAAGGCCTTGAGGCTTTTTGTAGATTATATCCTAATTTTGAACCCAAAATAATTTCATTAGTGGACCAAAAAGTAGATGGGATTAAAACATTGTCAGTAAAAGATATTTTAAGTCTTCATAAAGTGTATTAATGCTATGACCAATGAAAAGTCCAAAAAGGTAAAACACCCATGGAGAAAGTGTCCTTTGGGAGAACATTGGGTAAGAGAGCATTCTAGAAAAGTTCCTGTATCAGAGAGAAACCCACAAGGGATAACAATTGTGGACGGTCACTGTAGGATAAACCCTAGCCGACACGAAATATTTGTTGTCGATGAGATCCAAGACATTTCAACGCAACACTTTAAAAATTTAAAAAATAAGCCAAATGCCGATGCGATGGGGTTTCCAAAAGGCAATGCCTATGATGATTTAATTGCTGGGTGGACTCAGTTTTGGAATGAAGTTTTTAAACCCAAAATCCCACTTGATCCCGATTTAATAAAGGCATTAGTTGCCTCTGAGTCGAGTTTCGATATAGGTGCCAAGGCGGATAGTAAAATTGGTATTGCAAAAGGACTTATTCAGATTACAGAACAGACTCGAAAAATTTTAGCGGACCAAAAAGGCGAACTTAGCGATTTTTTGATCGTCTTGTCAAAGAAAGAAGTCGCTGATCCGAATGCCAACCTTTTTGCCGGTATTCGGTGGCTTTTTCATAAAAAATATCTGGCTTCTCATAGATTAAATAGAGAGGCGACCTGGGTGGAAGCAATTGCTGAGTATAAAGGGATTTTAAATCAATTAGGAAGAGTTAAACTAGCTGATAGAATTATTTTAGACCTTAAAAATAACTATAAAAGGCTTAAAAAGAAATGAGATTAATATGGCTTTTAGCAGTATTCCTAGTACTCGTTGGATGTATGACGACTAATATACATAACCAAAGTGATATGTTTATTGATATTGAAGTAAGGAAAGAAGATGCGTGGATAGGGTGCTCAGATATAAATTTAAAAGCAGAGAACTCGTTGATGACATTGTATGCCTTACATAAGGGGCGAGTTTACGAATTTATGTTTCGGAGAGTGTTAAGTGTGAAGCGATGTATGAAAATCGAAGAAATTTATAGAAAATTAGCTGAGGATGCGCTTACTGTTAGAATAGTTGGTATTCACCATCTTGAAAGCGATGGTGGTTTAATTACTTCAAGAGTGCCACAGAAGTTTAAAGAACAAAAAAATATGGGAACATGGACATTTATTCGTTTTAGCACAGCAAAAGGTTGTGAGTCCTACTTTGAAGGTGATTGCAAGCCTGAGAATTACTGGGGTGGAGTGTTGCCATCGAAGAAATCAAATTTGGCTAGATAATTCGAAGGTCCATGGTTTTGAGTGTGAAGAGCCCTTAAAAATGGTGGCCCGAGGGAGACTCGAACT
>JAGRAA010000181.1:7310-13174 GCA_020435185.1 Bdellovibrionales bacterium
CGTGAAGGCGGTGGATTTTGAATCCGCTTCCATTTACCAATCTTTTACACTTAAGTAGATGAAATTACAAAAATATTTAGGATTTTTTGAATTATGATGGATAAAACATTGATTTTAGATATTTACCAATATTCAGCCAATCCTTGACTCATATAGTGGGGATATACCTATAAAAATTTGGAATCTTAAAAAATGAGTAATAGAAATGAAAAATGGCAAAAAAAGGAGCACAATGATAGTGCTCCTGCAGGTGTATTAGTTTAAAATTTTTAAATTATAGTTTTTGAAGCTTATATCTACAACTATGACCTCTTTCAGCATAGTAAGTCCCTGCTCTATAAGCAAATCCCCAATAAAAATTGCTTCTTGGGTTTTGTGGATACCATCTCCAAGACTTAGTAGTTTCAGTATTAACACAATCCATTGATGAAGCATTCATCGTTTCTTCAATCCAATGTCTTTGTGAAGGCTCGTCAGCATTATTAAAAATAAATCCAGTTATTAATGAGCTAGCTTGAATATCATTTTGAACACCTGTGACTTGTGAGAATTCATCATATCCTTCACAGCCTTGTCTCTCTACAACTTTAAATGTTCCTTCAAGTTCTATTGTTGGACATTGAGAAGCGAATGCTTGAGCTGAAATAAATAGTGATAAAAGTGTAATCGCTGATAGTTTCATATTTTCTCCATTTTGAAAGTATATGGGAAAATCTAATCATAAAGGATTTTTATGGTCAACAATTCTCAATTATAGTTTTATTTTGCATTGAGTTGTTTGGTGTGATTTAAATTATTTGTAGAATGTCGGCAATACATATTAAGCATTGCCGACATATCCTTTGTTCAAAATAATTTTCGCTCCTTTTCAAGTCGCTCCAATAAATTTTCACAAAAATTTTGGTAAATCACTCGTATATATAGAAAAAATCAAAAAAATTTACTAAGAATTGAATAGAGCTTCTATCAAGTCTATTTCTTTAAGGTCTTTTTTTACGATATCTAACTTTCTTTCTCCTTCCCATCCGTGAAAGGACTCATCTGGAAGATGATATTCTAAGAATCCTTCATCTCTGGCCCTAATTGCTTCATTTTTCCAATATTCTTTTTCATTGTCATCCACTGATAGAAAAGCTTTTTGAAGGTAGTAATGATAATATTTGGTGTATAGATTTCTTTTTTCTTTTGCCAAGTGTCGTTTTAACCTTCTACAAAAATAACGATATAATGCTTTGGTATTTTTCTGACCATCTTTTGTTCCAAGAATTTTTTTAGCTGAACTTTTTGCATAACTATCAATAGTTCTTTTGGGACTTGGAGAAGATACAAAAGATGATAAGGTTTCTTCTGGAAGTTTATCCATTTTAGCGATGAACCTTTTTAACTTGGTTAAAGTTCCCGCTTTATCGTTCAAAAACATATATTTTTCATATATAGGACAGGTCTTAGCTTGATAGATATTTCCATTTTCAGGAATTGTATCAATTTCAACAATACGATGATTACTGGCGAAATGGGCCAATATCTGACGATAGGCCCACTGAATATGATTATCATCCCATTTTTCAACTCTCGCATTTAAAAGAAGAGTATTCGCCATATCACAATAATCATTTGAAAGTGATAACTCAATTCGCCAAACTTGATTTAAGTTTCCATTGTCATCAACTCCATATTTTTCTTCATATTTTTTATATTCCTCATAAGTCATTTCATCATTTTTAAGCAGTCTTTTAATGGAATTTGTTTTGTCATAAATTTTTAATTTGGCCCTACGATAGATACTTAATTCAATATGAGTAATGTGATTAGGATTTTCTGGGTCATTATGCCCAACATTGATATTGATTCCCTTAGATAAGATTTTATATTTCTTTGTGTCAAAAATATTGGGGAAAATATCAAAAATTTGAGTATTACTTTGAGTTAATAAATCCTGATAGATATCAATCCTTTGAATTAATGGAGTCGTTTTTCTAAATTTTTTCGCCATTATTTTATGGATTTTTGATTTATTGAATTCTGAATCTGTATTGACATGAAAATTTGAATCAAAATTAAACATAATCTTATGGATAGAACTTTGATTTCTAATTTTATAAAAACTCATTCTATGGCGAAACTCTCTATTACTATGATAGTTAATTAAATATTCATTTTTAAGGTTTTCTTCTAATCCAAGCTCTTTAGCAATCTCATCAAATTTATTTTTTTGAGACTCATTTTTAATATCAAGGCCATCACTTTTAAAAGCGATATACTCCGTATCAATGGAGGGTTCAAAATGGGTAAGAATATGACTATTTTCCATTTATCTCTCTTATTACCTCTTTTCTTAATTCTGGTAATAAACTTAAATAGTAGTGATAATGATTTTTACCTAATTGCCTGATTTCATATTCACTTTTTGATACAAATTTAAATTTTTCTTTGGATTTTTGACTTAAAAATCCTTTATGAAAATCTTTGAGTTTTTTCTTAATGACTTTATCAATTTTTTGAGAATTATATTTGGGAGTTCTTTCTTCTTCCTTGAATTCAGTATCATAAAAAGGAGCTTGAAATTTTTTGATAATCCCTTCTGAAATATAGTATCCTCTACCATTAAAAAGAGTATTATCTTTTAAAATTGAGCTACCAACTAATTGAATTGATTGTTGAGTGGTAGGCTGATTATATAAGATTTTTGTTTTAATATTTTCCCATCCAATATTAATACTATCAACCTTTGTATCTTGATTTAAAAGGAGAAGAAAAAATGAACTGGTATAGCGATAAAGCTTTATCATCCTTTTCAAAATCTTAGCGATTTCATTTTGAACTGTAATAAGTTCTTTCTCATCATCTGGAGTATTTTTGTTTATTGATACTCTTGGGATAATTTCACTGGCTTCATCCATTAGCATTACATATTTAGGCCTATCTGAAAGCTTATTCCAATTTGAGACAATTATTTTCTTTTTATTTAATTGATTTTGAAAATTCAAAATCTCATTCTCAATATTGATAAGCTCTGTAAGAATCTTTTTAAAATCTAATATATTTTTAGGTTTTATTATTTTAGCTCTGTTAGAAAATTCTTTTGATATTTTAATGAAATCCATGCTTTTAGGGTCAATTATTATGGCCTTATAGTCTTCATTTTGTAGAAGAAAACTTTTTAGAATGATATTTCCTTGATTTGATTTTCCTGCTCCTATTCCCCCACCAATATAAATGATAGGTTTATTAATAAAAGAGTGTGAAAAGGGGAGATTGTTTAAATCCCCCTGAAAATCATATCCAATCATAGAGGATAGGGGAGTTGTTGAAACTTCCCCCTCATATTTTCGCTTTTTATATCCCTTTGTGTATATAGCAATAAAATCACTTCTGAATTTTTTGGATATTCTTTTTATGAGAAAAATCTCACTGGAAAATATATCTGATAGTATTTCTTTATTCTTTTCAAGGTCTTCAACTGAAATTAAGGCATTTTTGAGATAATAGCCGTGTTTAAAATTTTTTATCTTGAAGCTATCAGATAAGCCAAAATATTCCTTAATTTGTTTTGTTCTTTTCTTTTTTAAATAAATATTTTCTATATGTTTAATCATCTAAGCCCCCCCTACTTCTTTACTTTAGGGTTGATGACATATTTGAATTCCCCTTTTCTTTTATCAACTCTAAGCTCAATATCACAAAATAGAGTTCCTTCTTTTAGCTTTTCCTTTTTGACTCTATTGTCATATTTCATCTTTCCTTCATAAACAAACCAAACTTTGTCCATCTCAACTTTTCCATCTTTTGTTTCAAAATCTGCTTTTTCAACAAACTTAATAATAATTTCTTTGTCTTTTAAAATTTCCATAATTAGTCCTCCTTTTTTATGGTTGTAATTTAAATGGAAGAAATCTTTTAAAATCTCCATTTTTTTTGATAGCTCAAATTTTTTTAATTTAAATGACTTCGCAAGTTGCTTTGCAATCATTGATATTAAAAACCTTATTAAGCATATAAAGACTTTAATGGAGGTTTTATGGCCGATTTAACTTTAAAGAACTGTGTGAAAGCGAAAGACTTTATTCAAAATTTATCTGATGAAAAACAAAGAACTTACTTTGAATTTTACTTAAATCAAAATTCAATTTTACAAGAACATTTAATTATTAATATCAATCCTGATAAAAAGAATCAAAATGAGACTCTCTCAACGGGGCATTTAATAATTTCACTTGATGTATTGGGAAGATTATTAATGGATTTTATTAAACAATATGAAAAAGGCCATCTGCAATAGATGGCCAATATTTTAGGCTACAACTCTGAAATCTCTTAGATTTAATTTTTCTTCGCTAAACTCTGACTTACTTCTTAGATAGCCATTAATGCTTTGTAATTCTTTGTGGCCAGAATACTCCATAGCCGTTTTAATATCTAAGTTCTTGATTTTAAATAGGTTTCTGCAAAACGAATGCCTGCAATCGTGGATATCATAATCCAGATTTAATTCATTCATTAAGACCCGCCACTTTTTAGTAAGTTGATTAGGGGATATAAACTCAAATGTATCAATAATGGTTGCAATTCTTTTTATTGAAATTTCACTTATAGAAGCTTTATAAGGAATTCTTCTGGTCTCTCCAGTTTTGGTAGGTTTAAAAATTCTTGTCATTACTCCATTTGTATAATCAATGCATTTGACTTGTTCTTTGACGAATAAATTATCTTTGAATAAATTTTCAACTGATGATAGGGCCAAGGCCTCACTTCTTCTAAGTCCAAATTCGTAACAAATTTCTATAATTTTTAGATGTGGGTCATTTTCAATATTTCTTTTGATTATTTCCCAATGTTCACTTTTTATATGTTTCCTATCTCTTACTAATCCTCTTTGTTTTCTAATCATTTCAAGACTTCTAAATTGAGAATTAGTAATTGGGTCAAAATAGGTAGGGGGGTATTTATTTGGATATTGTTGATGGAGGTATTCCATAAACTTATTCATAAGCCATATAACTCTTATAATAGTGTTTTTACTTCTAAGCTCTCCAAGTGGAAAGATTCTGTCAGAGTCTTTAATATCCTCATTATAATTTAATAGGCATTGGCCCCATTTCTTATCATATTTTTTCCACTCATTAACTTTGTGAGTCTTATTTTGAAACCAGTTGAGGCCATAATTGATGAAACCATTAATTCTATTTTCAATATCTTTTTTGTCATCATTTAAAAAGTTGTTCTTAACTTCTCTACAAAAATTGATGACATGAACTCTGGGGATATATCCTTCTTTAAGGCGGTATTTAATCCCTGCTCTGTGTTCTGCTGGGTCTAATCCATTAAGATAGATTACAATATTTTCAAGCTCTTTTTGACTTTGATAGAAATCCTTATAAAACTTCTTTTTAAGTCTCTGCCAAGTGGTTTTCCCGTCTTTTCTT
Source organism: Bdellovibrionales bacterium (assembly GCA_020435185.1). Classification (GTDB taxonomy): domain Bacteria; phylum Bdellovibrionota; class Bdellovibrionia; order Bdellovibrionales; family UBA1609; genus JAGRAA01. Next base: position 12,734 of record JAGRAA010000181.1, read on the forward strand.
TTAATAAATCTTTTGATTGATGGCCCTTTGTCTTCGCCCTCTGAATATAAGCCCCATTTACAGATAATATCTGTCTGATGATTCCAGATTATCCTGCCTTTGACCTTTCTTTCTTCAAAGTCTTCTTTTAGCCATTTTTGAATTTTGCTGACATCTTCTTTTTTGAATTTTTTGTGTCTGCCTATTTTTGATACCTCCGATAGTTTATCGGAAGCAAGAGTCAAAAATTTAGGTAAAAGGCTACCAATTACAATTTTAGTCTACCAAAAAATAAAAAGGGGGAAGCTAATGAAAACTTCCCCCTAATATTTTGGTAGCCTCAGCCAGACTTGAACTGGCACACTCAAAGAGCAATTGATTTTGAATCAATCGTGTCTACCATTCCACCATGAGGCCATTTTTGGTGTTTTTTTACCGGATTTTGAATCCACTGCGTCTACC
>JAGRAA010000182.1 GCA_020435185.1 Bdellovibrionales bacterium
CCAAAACCTGTTTTCACCAACTACATAAAAATATGTCAAGACCGACCAAGCTTTAAACGCTATATCGATCAAGCGGGTTCGTTTTGATTTAACTTGAATGTAGAGAACAGATTTTTTCAAATGGACAATTAATCCCTCTAAAAAAGAAGCCTAAGGTCACCAGGCCTTAGACTTCTTTCTGATTAATTCTTGTTTTTAAACTTCTTCTGTTGCTTGTATTCCATATTAATTTTTTTCCATCTTTTCTTTGAATTTGCGCTCTCGGCTTTATCTACTTTTCTTACAGCAAAGGCGACTTCGCGCTGTAGCTTTTGATAGTTTTGCCATTCCTTTTCTTCTAACGCCCCCTTTTCAATAGCTTCACGAACCGCGCATCCAGGCTCATTACTGTGTCCGCAATCTGAGAATCGACAACGACTAATTAATGTACTCACCTCAGGAAAAGTCTGATCCACCACTTCAGCTCCTCCAAAAACCTGAACCTCTCTGACTCCAGGGGTATCTATGATTAATCCCTTACCCGGAATAAAAAACATTTGCCGAGAAGTTGTCGTATGTCGCCCTTTATCGTCATCCTTTCGAACACCCTGAGTTCCTTGAACTTCTTGACCCAAGAGACGGTTAACCAAACTGGACTTACCCACCCCAGAAGATCCGACAAATACCGATGTACTCCCTAAAGGCATAAGATCAAAAATTTCATTTATACCGACTTCTTTTACAATACTTGTCGTTATAACTTTAATTTGTAATCTGGCTTCAACCTCTTGAAGCAACTGATTCGGATTGTCTAATAAATCCGACTTTGACAAAATCACAACGGGGTAAGCTCCTCCTTTTTTTATAAGCAATAAAAATCTCTGCAGTCGATTTAAATTGAAATCTTGATTTGCCGAAGTCACCACAAAAACAGTATCTATGTTTGCAGCGATAACTTGTTCTCCACGATTCGTCCATCTTGACAGTAAAGACTTTCTTTGCACAATCTCTTTGATAATAGCCGCCTTCTCTCCCTGTTCGTCTTCAAACAATGGGGTATGAATGACCCAATCCCCTACGGCAAGAGATTCCGTAACCTGCCCCGACAAATAAAGGTTGAGCTCAGTTTCACTATTAATGGCTCTAAAGTATGATCTGTGAATAGCTGTAACCCTAGCCACAGTTGATGTATCTACATCATTTAGATTTCTAAACGATGACCATCCCAATGCATATAAATCCACGGGAATACTCCTTTAAAATAAAATTTAAATTGAATAACAAATAATTTAAAGAATGGTCACGGAGACCACATTATTTGTTCTAACTATTCTAAGTGCTTGAATTAAAACAATCATCATGACCTCCTTTTTTAGAAATTAAAGAGTCTAATAAAACAGCAAATTTGTCAACTACCACTATATCTTTGAGCCCATTTCCTAGTCTTTGCTCTCCGATTCTACGAATTCCTTTAAAGCAACAAGGCGCTGATCCCATTCATACTCTAACTGAGAAATAAACTCACGAGCGGCTTTTAAAGAACTTGTCTGTAAAAAAACTTGGGTCTCTCGACCCTGGGGAATCAGCTTCACCACTTGTGCTGAAACTAAAACCTGAAGTTGTTTTCTAGCTCCTTGTCGAGTCACTCCCAAATTTTTAGAAATCTCTCCAATGGTAGACGGAGAAGACTTCACTAATTTTTTTACCATTTCTAATCGAATGGGGTCACCTAAGGCTTTGTAAATTATTGCTTCATTCATTGAAACAATTTCTCCAATCGTCCAAGCATAAAGTCCCATCCTTTTGAATTTTGATTGAAAGATCCCTCTATTGTTTCAGCGGGTAAGCTTGCAAAACCAGATTCTACTAAAGTCACTTTACATTTATTTTCAGCTAATTCTTCAATATGAAATTCCACTAAGGTATTTGGTACACTCAAAACATCTCCCAAGTAATGACTTGCTCCAGGAACCCAACGATAAGAAAAATAATGAAATGGTTTTGCGTCTTCAACATAAACCTGATTTCTCCCATGATCTCCAAAACCAAAAATAGGCTGCTGACCGACCTGATACTTACCCTCTAAGGTTTCTGGAAACCATAAAATCACTTTATCTGGATCAGAGATGGCCGCGTAGATTTTCTCTTTATCAGCATTGATGGTAATCTCTCGTCTGATTTCATTTTGCATAAAAATCTCCTCTTATAAAATTCTCAATTTTCTTTCTAATTAATTAGATCATGCATTAATCTTTTATGCAACTATATAGTTGCATAAAAGATTTTACAAATAAATTCAATGAGATAGAGCTTACAAAGAATGCCGTTTAAATTTTTAACTAAACTCTTGAAATAGGACGATCATCCTAGTATGATTTAATTTTAGGATGAACGTCCTAAAATTAATGGAGCCTAAAAATGAAAAATTCATCCACAAAAGAAGACATCATTTTCAATGCTGATCAGCTTTTTTATGAACAGGGATATGAAAAGACTTCTTTTGCAGATATTGCCAGTAAAGTGAATATCTCAAAAGGAAATTTTTATCATCACTTTAAAACCAAAGATGATCTTTTAAAGGCCGTCATCGAATATCGTCTAAATAACACAGAAAAGATGTTAATGGATTGGCAAATAAAAGGAAAAACTCCCACCGAAAGAATTCAAAGCTTTATTAAGATATTAATTAGAAATCGTAAAAAAATTAAGCTTTATGGATGCCCTGTAGGAACACTCTCCTCAGAATTAAATAAGCTTGAGCACTCTTCTAAAAAAGAAGCCAATAGGCTTTTTGACTTATTCCGAGATTGGTTAAAAGTGCAATTTCTCGAGTTGGGTCATCAAGAAGATGCTGATAGACTGGCCATGCATATACTTGCGCGCAGCCAAGGCGTCGCTGTTCTCGCCAACGCTTATCAAGATGAAACTTTTGTCGATTACGAGGTAGATCTTCTTGTAAAATGGGTAGATAACCTGAACAACTTAACGAAAGTAAAAGTATGAAAAACACAATAAAAGGATCCGACGGAAAGCTTCGCTGTAAATGGTGTGCCGCCACTCCAGAATATATGAATTATCACGATACTGAATGGGGCTTTCCCGTGAGAGACGATCTTAGACTGTTCGAAAAAATTTGCCTAGAAGGATTTCAATCAGGATTAAGTTGGCGAACAATTTTAGCGAAGAGAGAAAATTTTCGCAAAGCCTTTAAAAATTTTAATATAGACAAAGTGGCTAAATTCAACCAAAAAGATGTCGACCGACTCCTCAAGGACGAAGGGATTATTCGGCATCGAGGAAAAATAGAAGCCACCATAAACAACGCAAAAATGGCAAAAAAAATAATCCAAGAATACGGTTCTTTAACCACATACTTTTGGAATTTTGAACCTAATAGGAAGAACCTTAAAAAACCTCAAAGCCAAACCGTTTCCGCTGAATCTATTGCTCTTTCTAAAGATCTAAAAAAACGCGGCTGGAAATTTGTTGGCCCTACGACTGTTTTTGCCTTTATGCAGGCGATGGGATTGATCAATGACCACGTCGAAGACTGCTTTATTCGAACAAAAGTAAACAATTCAAAAAAAATTAAAAACATCCAAAATTAACTCCGGAGGAATCCATGTATAAAATTATAAGCTTTGGTCTTTGTCCTTTTGTACAACGATCAATAATCACTATGAATTATAAAAACGTGCCTTATGACGTCGAGTACATTGACCTTGCTAACAAGCCTGATTGGTTTTTAAAGATTTCACCTATGGGTAAAGTTCCTGTTCTACAAGTGGACGATGAAGTGCTCTTTGAATCGGCAGTCATTAACGAATACATAGATGAAGTGTCAGAAGGCTCATTGCTCTCTGAAGATCCTTTACTTAGAGCAAGAGAAAGGGCCAATATTGAGCTTTCAAGTGCAGTTATTGGATCCTATTTCAATACAGCCATTGCAAAAAATAAGGAAGACTATATAAAGTGCAAAGCTGAATTAGAAAGAAATTTGACTTTTTTATTAGACAAATATCAAGGTCCTTATTTTAAAGGAAACGATTTATCTTTGGTTGATACTGCTGCCATTCCAGGCCTCCAAAGAATTGTTCTCACCAATAATCTTTTCGAAGATTTAAACTTATCCAAAAACCATAAAGATAAATTTAAAGCATGGCTAAACTCGGCACTTTCTTTAGAAGCGGTAAAAAATTCTGTTCCCTCTGACTTCGAGAAAGACTATAAAGAGTATTTATTAAATAGAGAGAGTTATATCCACTTAAGGTGAAGGACATTATAAATGAAAACTTCTGTTCACAGATTACTTCTTTGTTTTTCGGCTGGATCCGCCGGAGGACTAATGAATTCAATATTCGTATGGCTTTTTGGGTTTATAGGGATAAACCAATTACTTGGAGTGGCTATTTCTCCGACCCTTACACCACAATGGCTTTATCCCCGAATTGTATGGGGTGGACTATGGGGATTTGTATTTATATTTATGGATTTAAAAAAGCCTATATCCTTAACAAAGGTTTTTTTAATTTCACTAGGACCCTCTTTAGTACAACTTTTAATTGTGTTCCCCTTTAAAGCTCAAAAAGGATTTTTGGGTTTGGAGCTCGGACTCCTCACTCCTGCCTTAGTGCTTTTTTTTAATTTCGTTTGGGGACTGGTTGCCTTACTTTTGTTGAATAAGAATAGAGGAAATCATGTCGCATTTTAATGAGGCTGCTGCCCAATGGGATAAAGAAGATAAAATCAAGATGATGCAACAGCTGGCTGAAAAGACTCTTGAAAAATTAAATATTACCAAACCCATAGATATCCTGGATTTTGGCTGTGGCACTGGATTGTTTGGTCTAGAAATGGCGCCCATAGCGAAAAGCATCACCGGAATAGACACTTCAGAAGGAATGCTAGAGATTTTTAATAAAAAAACTCAAAATGCATCTCACATTCAGTCGGTTTTAATCGATCTTGAAAAGCAAAATTACGATAAAAAATTTGATTTAATTGTAAGCTCTATGGCCTTTCACCATTTAGAAGATCCAAACAAAATGATCACCAAACTCAAATCAATGCTTAATCCACTCGGGCATATTGCCATTGTAGATTTAGATAAAGAAGATGGCACCTTTCATCCTGATAATAAAGCCATGGGAGTAAGACATTTTGGTTTTGACCAAGATGAACTTTCGCAGTGGGCAAAATTAAATGAACTAACATTAGACCATCACATTATTAACTTTATCTCTAAAAACCAAAAAGAGTACGGTCAGTTTTTAGCTATTTTTCATTGAGGTTGTCTATGTCTAAAAAAATATTAATTATTGATGCTCATCCTGATAAAAGTAGCCTTTGTTGTTCACTTGCAGATTCTTATTTAGAAAAATCATCAGCGGCCGGGTTTGATGTTCAAAAGCTTTCATTACGTGATTTAGAATTCGATTTAAATTTAAAACATGGTTATCGCATTATTCAAGAATTGGAACCTGATCTCATTAAATCTCAAAAACTCATAAAATGGTGTGAACACCTCGTGATTATTTATCCGATGTGGTGGGGAATGGTTCCCGCACTCTTAAAAGGATTTTTAGACCGTTGCTGGTTACCAGGATTTGCTTTTAAGTACCACGAAAATGATCCTTTTTGGGACAGACTTCTCTCGGGAAGGAGTGCGCGAATTATTGTAACCTCTGATGCTCCTTATTTTTATAATCTTTTTGCTTATTTGAATGCCCCTTATAGAATAATGAAAAAAACTATTCTCGGCTTTTGTGGCTTTAAACCCGTTAAACTAACCGCAATTGGAAACGTTAAAAACATGAAAGAAGATAAAATAAAAAAAGTAATAAATGAAATTGGCCATCTAGGCTTACTTGGGAAATGATTAAACTAACTTTTGATCTCCCTAAAAAATGAATCAAAGAAAAATCCATTTTGATAAGATAAAAATAACACTTCTGGTATAGAATAAGATTCTTTTGCGTTCATAATAAAATACCAACCTTATTTTTGGCATTGAAATCGCTTTCTGATATTTTTAACATACCCCTCTCGATCTTTCTTCATTTTTTTTACTTCACTCAGAGGGGCCGCTGTCTGCATGTCGTACTTCACTCCCCATTGCACCATTTCAAGGATAAGAGGAAGAAGGTCTAAACCTTTTTCTGTGGGTCTATAAATTAGCCTCTTTTTATCTTGCTCATCTTTTTGCTTAGAAATCAATCCAGAATTTTCTAACCGTTGTAAGCGGTCTGCCAGTATATTAGTGGATATACTTTCTCTTGAATTTAAAAATTCCCCATAATACTTTTTATTGAACAGCATAAGATCTCTCAGAATAAGTAAACTCCACTTATCTCCAACTAAATCCAACGTAAAAGAAATGGGGCACTGCGATCGTCTCTCTTTGCTCATCTTAAGTATTATGTCTTTTTACTTGTATTTTACAAGTAAAAAGACATAATACTTGCAAAATACAAGTAAATGGAGGATCCATGTACAAATTAATGGGATATAACACTCAAAACACAATGAAAGCCTTATATGTTCTCGAAGAACTCGGTGTCGATTATGAGTTTCAACTCATAGATTTATCTAAGGGCGAACAAAGATCTGAGAGCTTTTTAAACCTAACTCCGATAGGTAAGGTTCCCGTCCTGAGCCATGAAAATCACACCCTTTTTGAATCTGGAGCCATTTGCCGATATATTGCAAACGTTGAAAATTCACAGCTTTATCCACAAAATAAATTTGAGAGAGCCCAAGTAGACCAATGGATGGATTTTTTCAGCTGCCACCTTGGCCGATGGCTGAGTGCTTTATACTTCGAAAAGGTTATTAAATCTATGGTAGGCCTAGGAAGTGCTGATCCAAAAAAATGTGAAGACGCCATTAAATTCTGTGAAATGCATTTGCCTCAAGTGGATAAGTGGTTAGAAACACACAAATACTTCGCTAATGACAAACTTTCAATCGCAGACCTCTTTGCCTTTGCGTATATTGAACAAGCTTATGAAATAGATTTTCCGTTAAATAATTACAAACACCTACATCAGTGGTTTGAAGAAATGAAAAGCAAAAACTCTATTTCTCAAGCTAAGAAAAAGTTCTTAAAATAACAATATACCCTAGCCAATATAAATTGATTTTTTTCCTCTAAAGGTTATAAGTCCATAACCTTGGGGGAGAGTCTATGAATTGGAATAAATAATTTAGGTCTGTACATTAGGAAAAAATAAATCAAACACCATTTGTGAATATGAGAAATTCCTGAAAGAATAGATTTTCAGCACAAAAGGAATAATTATGAAAATATTAATTATTGGTGGGAATCGTTTTTTCGGGAAAAAACTGGCTGGCCTATTAATCAATCAAGGTCATGAACTTACTCTTCTCAACAGAGGCAATTTAGACGATGGCTTTGACGATAAAGTCCTTAGACTAAAATGTGATCGAACAAATGAACAAGATCTTAAAAACGCCATATTCGGAAAACAATGGGATGTCGTATACGATCAAGTGTGCTTTGATTACCGCACGGCAAAAATGGCTACTGAGATTTTCAACGGTAAAACTTCCTATTATATTTTTACTTCTTCACAGTCCGTGTACCCGGCAGGACAAAATATCTATGAAGATGAGTTCTCTACTGAAAACTACAAACTCGAGAATGAGGTCTCAGGATTTGAAAACTATGCAGAAGCAAAAAGACAGGCCGAATATGGTTTATGGAAGCACTCTGATTTTTTATTATGCAGAGTTAGGCTTCCTATTGTAATCGGAAATGACGACTATACGAATAGATTTAATTTTCATGTAGAAAGAATAAAAAACGAACAACCTATTTACTTTCCGAATATTAACGCGAAAATGTCTTTTATAACTTCAGATTTTGCTGCTCAAGCCTTGGCTTCTTTTTCTGAAAAAAAAATAGAGGGAGCCATAAATGTGGCGAGCCCTCTTCCTATTAGCTTGAATCGTTTCGTAGGTATATTAGAAGATCGCATTGGTAAAAAAGCAATACTGTCTTCTCATCCTCATGTTGATCAAAACTCTCCTTACGGTGCAGAAGAAGACTGGTTTATGAATTGTGATAAATTAAAAAATAGCGGACTTGTGGGGCCATCTATTGAAAAATGGCTTCCTCAACTATTGTTGTAGAAAAGGATTCGATCAGTGAAAAAAATTAAAGAATATGATGACCCTAAATTATTCTGGCAAGAAATCTCTGGCTTTTTAAAAAAAGAAGAAGCTAAAAATAGCCTCTGCCTTGGACTTTCTTATATGTTTCAAACTCATCCTAAGAATTGCCTTTATCAAAGCGCTCTTTTTGACGACGATAAATTTCTTGGATCTCTCGTATTGAGTAAATATAAAGACAACGCCAATCTCTTACCTTCTCCCGTAAAAGACGCCGATGTTGCTAAAGAGCTCTTAGCCGTGTTTAACAAACGCAACCATTTACTCTCAGGCGTGGTGGGTGAAAAAAATTCAGCTGAATTATATCGTCAACATCTAGAAACCCAAGACAAGAAAACCAAAACTCTTATGACCCAGGGAATTTACAAATGCACAAAAGTTAATTTTCCAAAAAATGACAGGAAAATTACTTTTAGAAAAGCGGAAGAAAAAGATATTCAGCTTATCAGTGATTGGATGGAAGGATTTCATCAAGAGGCTACTCCACACGATCCGGTTCTCAATTGGATGGAAGCCGCTCAATCTAAAATTAATAGCCAGATGATCTATTTGGTTGAAAAAGACAACCTCCCCGTGTCTATGGCGGCATGGAGCAGAGATATAGAAACCTCGTGTTCAGTAAATTTAGTCTATACTCCAAATCACTACCGAAAACAGGGCTTTGCTAGCCTTGTGACAGCTTTACTTACTCAAAAATTATTAGAATCCGGAAAAAAAGAAACTAACCTATATACTGATATGACCAATCCTTCGTCGAATAAAATTTATAGGGATATCGGCTACCAGCTGGTAGCCGATTCTATTCATTTTAGTGTTCTTTCATGATATTTATAACTGACTAAAAGTCATAAGAGAAAAGGTGAACTGATGTCTCATGCAGTAATCGGAAAAAATCGTTTAGAAGCATTCAGCGATGGAGTTTTAGCCATAGTGATTACCATTATGGTGTTAGAGTTAAAAGTCCCTCACGGGAACTCTTTTTCTTCTTTGGAGGGCTTGCTTCCTGTGTTTATGAGTTATGTTTTAAGCTTTGTCTACATAGCTATTTATTGGAATAACCATCATCATATGATTCACACCTGTAAGTCTGTGAATGGGTCCATTCTGTGGGCCAATCTTCATTTACTTTTCTGGTTATCTTTAATTCCCTTTACTACCGGCTGGATGGGTGAAAACCACTTTGCCCCCACTCCCACATTTCTTTATGGAGTAAACTTATTATTTGCTGCGATTTCATATTTTATTTTGCAAAGGTCGATTATCTCTGCCCAAGGACTTGATTCGATTTTAAAAAAAGCTATTGGAAGAGACAGAAAAAGAAATATTTCTACATTTCTATATATGACAGCTATTGCCGTGTCTCTTTGGCTTCCTTTTTTTGCTCTTAGTTTATACACTTTCGTCGCTCTAATATGGATTGTCCCCGATAAAAGAATCGAGCAGGTGTATAAATAATAATTTGTACTTCAGATGTTTTTATTGTTCACTTTAATTACTTTATTTTTAGGATAAATAAATGAATGAAAAAATAAATCAAATTTCAGATACCGCCTTTTGGGTGAGTTCTTATCGAGCAGCAGAGTCACAACGTAAAGATGCATTATTTAAAGATCCTTTTGCAGAAATGCTTTCAGGAGATAAGGGTAAACATTTTGCCTCGATGGCCTCTGACTCTAAATATGCTTCTTGGACAGTAGTTATACGCACAAAGGTCATAGACGAAATGATTGACTCCCTTATAAAAAGAGACGTTGAAAGGATTATTAACTTAGGAGCCGGATTAGACTCCCGACCCTATCGACTCGAATTACCGAAATCTCTTCAATGGATCGAAGTGGACCACGACCATGTTATCCAATTTAAAGAAGAAAAAATGAAGAATACTAATCCGAATTGCCATCTTCAGCGTATTGGACTCGATCTCTCTCAACAAAAAGAACGCAATGAACTCTTCGAAAAATTGAATTCCAAAAACCTAAAAACTCTTATTCTTACAGAGGGAGTGCTCCCCTACTTAACCGAAAATCAAGTCGGCACATTAGCCGAAGACCTCAGACTTTATTCAAATTTTTCTTACTGGATTACCGAGTATCATTCTCGCGATATGTATAAACACTTGCGCAATAGGCGAAAAAATAAAGAAATGGAAAATTCTCCCTTTCAATTTTTTCCAAATCAATGGATCGAATTTTTTAATAATCACGGATGGGTTAAAAAAGAACTTTATTTTTTAAACGAAGAAGCAAAAAAGTTAAATCGCCCATTCCCTCTTCCTTGGTGGGCAAAAATTCTTCATGCTTTAGCTCCAAAAGATGAACTTGAGAAATTACAAAAAATGTCTGGATTTGTTTTATGGGAACCAATAGAAAAAGAATGAAAGATGACTCTTTTAATACAAACTACTTAGCTATACATAAAGAATTGATGGCTTTGAAAAATCCAAAGGTCGCCAAGAGTAATCAACGTTTTTTTAAAACAGAGAAAGGAGACTACGGCGAGGGAGATCTATTTATTGGTCTTCGTGTTCCTGATATCCGCCGAATCGCAAAAAAGCATATTCTTCTCAAACTGTCTGATGTAAAAAAATTAATTCGATCAAAATATCACGAAGAACGCTTGGCTGGACTTATACTAATGGTTATGCAATATCAAAAGTCCAATAATGATATAGACAAAAAGAAAATATTTGATGCCTATTTAGATCTTTTTCCATACATCAACAATTGGGACTTAGTGGATACAAGCTGCTACAAGATTATAGGTCCTCATTTAGAAAATAAGAGAAGGCGCTTTCTTTATCAATGGGCAAAGTCAGAAAATCTCTGGACTCGAAGAATTTCAATTATCACAACTCTTTGGTTTATTCGTAAAGGAGACTTAGAGGATAGTTTTGCATTAGCAAAAATTCATTTAAAC
>JAGRAA010000183.1 GCA_020435185.1 Bdellovibrionales bacterium
AGAGGCAGCAAAGACAGAACGGGTGGTTCTTTGCTCAAAATCTTTGTCTTCGAATTTCCAATAACGATATAACATACCACGTTATTACCTCTAATAACGCCTTTTGTCAATATGAGATTGTTTTTATATAATATAATAATTTTAAGTGGTTAGTAAATCCTCGGGAATATCCCCGGTGGAGATCGCCCGAGAGAGCTTCATATGGTCGGGGTGTCCGATGACTTTGATGGCCTCCTCATAGCTAGGATACACAAGCTTGTCCAATTTTGCTTTTTTTATCTTTTCCACCCGAGAAAAGCTTTCTTCAATACGGCCAGAGCTTAACCTGTTTTCAGAGAGGGCATTTTTTATAGATTCGATGGCAATCTCGGGACTTTCTGGTTCATTGCAATAAAGAATCATATCACATCCCGCTTTGAGTGCTTGGGGAGCGATTTCTTCTCGAGAATAATGGTTTCGTAAGGCCTTCATGTCTAAATCATCGCTAATGACGAGGTTTTTGTACCGATAGTCGTCGCGAATGATATTTTTTAAAAACTTTTCTGAAAGTGTAACCGGCCATTCATTGTCTATTTTTGGAAACTTAATATGAGCGGTCATGACCATGTCTAATCGAGCACGAAAAGATTTTTTAAAAGGAATCAGATGAGAATTTTCTAATTCTTCTAAGGTGAATTCTTCAACAGGAAGATCTTCATGGGAGTCTACAAAAGTGTTACCGTGACCGGGAAAGTGCTTCGCGCAGGCAAGAATATTAGATTTAACGTATCCTCGTACAATGGCTGAAGCAATTTTGCTCACCATTTCGGGATCATCGCTAATAGATCGATCACCAATCACTTTATTTTCCGGGTTGCTGATAACGTCTACGCAAGGAGCAAAGTCTAAATTGATACCCACGGCGTTGAGTTCTGATCCCATCGCATTAGAAAACTTAAAGGCGATCGAGGTGGAATCAATTTCTCCAAGTTTATTTAAAGGAGGCCATTCAGTAAACGGCGCCTTTAAGCGTGCAACTCGACCGCCCTCCATATCAATGCCAATAAAAGGAGGAATCTTTAGTGACATTTTCTCTTTAAGGGCATGTACGCTCATGCAAAGAGAATGAACTTGCTTAGGATCTTGAATATTTCGATCAAATAGGATGACTCCACCAATGTTATTGGAGGCGATGAATTGCGCTTCGGCTTTAGTGAGTTCTAATCCTGAAAGTCCGATGACCATAAGTGGTCCAATTTTTTCTTCTATCGTCATGATCAACCTCCGCCTACATTCAAAAAAACAAGATAGTTCTTTCTATTATAAAAGTGAAGTCACAAGGCCTCAATTAGTCTTTTTTGGGGTCTAGAAAATCTCGTAGTCCGTCACCAAATAAGTTAAAACCCAAGACTAAGGTAAGGATGGCGAGACCCGGAAAGACACTGACATGTGGAGCTTCAAATAAAATTTTTCTTCCGGAGTTCAACAAAGCACCCCAGGTGGGAGTTGTGGGAGGAGCTCCTAGCCCTAAAAAACTCAGACCAGATTCACTAATAATGGTGCCAGCCATAGCTAAGGTGGCTTGAACAACCAGGACACCAATAAGGTTGGGCCATAGATGTAACATAAGGATTCTTAAATTAGGTGTTCCAATAGATTTGGCGCTGAGGACATACTCTCGTTCTTTTAGATGTAACACTTCTGCCCTAACGAGTCGGGCAAAACCTGTCCAGGAGGTTATGCACATTGCAAAGATAAGGTTTTTCACTGAGGGGCCAAGTACGGCCACTAAGCCAAGGGCGAGCAAAAAACCCGGAAAGGCGTAGAGCATGTCAATAAATCTCATAATTAAATTATCAACCCAACCTCCGAGATATCCGGCGATAGAGCCCATAATTAATCCGAGTAAGCTACTGATAAAAACTACGCTTAAGGCAACACTTAATGAAACACGAGATCCATAAATTACTTTGCTAAATACGTCGGATCCATTTTCGTCTAATCCAAAAGGATGGCTCCAGCTGGGAGGCTCGTAGCGTTGAGGTAAATTCATAGCATTGGGATCTTGAACCACCAAAAGGGGAGCGGCTACAGCGATCAACATCATAGAAAGAATAATGCCAGCACCAATGAGCATGAGAATTTTTTTATGAAAAGGTATTGAGCGCTTTTCCATTAGTTGTTTTCTAACCTCACTTTGGGGTTAGCAATAGCATAAGCTATATCTGTAAAGAAATTCACAAAAACATAAATCAAGGCAATGATAAGAATACACCCTTGAACCATGGGGTAGTCCCTCTCTTGTATTGAGGAAAAGAGCAACGTGCCGATGCCGGGCCAGTCAAAAATGGTTTCAGTGATTACGGTTCCGGTTAGTAACGCTCCTATTTGCAGCCCGACAGTGGTGATGATGGGCATTAAAGCATTAGCAAGAGCGTGCTTAAAATAGACGTGAAAAGCACTAATGCCTTTGGCTTTAGCAACAGTGATATAATCTTCTTTTATGACTTCTAACATTGAGGCTCTTGTGACTCTTAGGAGAATCGCACTTAAGGGAAGGGCCAAGCTCAAAGCGGGAAGAACAAGATGACTTAAGCCTCCTCGCTCGCTCACTGGAAAAATATTTAATTTAATCGCAAAAATCCATATTAACATGGGTCCTAAAAAGAAACCGGGGAGGGACATACCAAAAAGCGAAGAGACCATTATAAGATTGTCCTCGAATTTATATTGCTTCAGGTCTGAAAAAATCCCAAGAGGAATACCAATGAGTA
>JAGRAA010000184.1 GCA_020435185.1 Bdellovibrionales bacterium
GACCAACATATTGTATCTTTCGCTCACTTGAGAGGTTTCAGAACTGATCAAATTAGAAAGCAACAAATTGCTCGGAATAATACTCAAACCCATCCCCAATTTAACCTTTTTATTTATAGCTTTATAAATTCCAAAACCAATCACATCTGGAAATCCTATATTCATTTCATACTCAAAATTTTTAATTTGATGAGATGTTTTCAAACTCTTGTTAATTTTTACCGACGCACCAGAACCATCTATCTCTCCTAAGGAGATACTAAAAATAATAAAAGCCAAAATTAAAATCCTCACTCTGCACCTCCTTCAAAGGTATTTACTGGAATAGCACTCATTGTAAATTCTAGTACTCCCCCAAGTGCTAACTCTGCATGCGTAATATAAGGTTGGTTAAGAAGTTTTCCATTCATTCGAACGGACTCTACGTAAATATTACTTGGAGAAAAATTCTTTACCTTGATTTCTAACTTTTTTGTGCCTTTGATAAAATCAAGCTCTACGGTTGCGTTGGAAACAACCGGAGCACCTAAAACATATTTTTCTGTACCCGCCAAAGGATAAAAACCGAGACTTGAAAAAACATACCACGCCGATAGCGTTCCAGCATCGTCATCGCCATCCAATCCTTGTGCACTCGCTTTATACTTATGATCTATTATCCATCTTACCCATTTTTGAGTAAGATCGGGGCGTCCACCAAAATTAAATAAATAAGAGGCATGTAGATCAGGCTCATTACCATGCCAGTAATTAACTCCTGGATACATTTGTCCAATTTCCTCTTTTGCATTTTCAAAGAATGTGTTCAGTTGTGGAATAAATTGATCCCCGTACATGCTCGCTAATAGTTCGGGCTCTTGCGGAAGATACCATCTCCATTGATTCGCCCCGCCTTCCACAAAAGCTTTCCCGGTTTCTGTATTTCTTATATAGGAAGTATCTGTTAAAGAGACAGAATCTATAAAATGCCCATCAGATTTTTTTGGAGCGAACAACTTCAATTGATCATTCCATAAGTTTTTGTAATTCTGACTTCTCTGATAGTATTCATCAATGATCTTTGATTCACCCAATTCTCTAGCCAACCGATAAATAGAGTAATCCGCATATGAATACTCTAAGGTTCTAGAAACAGACTCCTCTGTATCACTAGGACAATACCCAAACTTTATGTATTCATCGACAAACTCTTTTCCATATTCGTCCACATCGTTACCAAAACGATCAACCACCGTTGATTTAGGAGAAGTAGATTTCACCATAAACTTTAAGGCCTTGCGAGCATCAAAATTGCGAATTCCCTTAAGATAGCTCTCTGATATCATAATGGCCGCAGGATGTCCTAACATCGAGCTACTGTATCCCGCACCAGATGGCCAACGCGGGAGCGTTCCGCCGGTTTCGGCCATACTCAAAAGAGATTGGATCATGTCACTTTGAGATTTTTGATCTATCAAAACATACAATGGATGAACTGTTCTAAATGTATCCCATAAAGAAAGGTCAGAATAATAATTGAAACCATGAGCACTATGCATCTTTGAATCAAAACCTATAAAACTTGCTTTTGTTCTGTCTTCAGGATCTGGTGCATCACTATACAAATTAGGCATTAAGTAAGAACGATATA
>JAGRAA010000185.1:0-3538 GCA_020435185.1 Bdellovibrionales bacterium
GATAGTGCATTCCATTGGTTAAAAAAGTGTATTGAAACGAAAACTCATTCTCTACCTGGGTTTCAAAGTTTTCAATAGAATAGGAAATATGAAATTGACCCCCTACTTGAAGTTGCTTTAACGGAATTCTAATTTCTTTTATTGAGCTGAACCCTTTAGCCGCTCCGGAAACATCTTTAAATTCAATTTTCTCTCTATTGACTTCAACTTTTTTTCCGTCAGATAAGATGATTTGAGCTTTTAGTAAATCAAATTTTTGTCGATCAGGGATAATCCTTAGAGTGTAAATTGAAAGGGTTTCTTTGGCCTGTTCCGTCGAGATATGGTATTTTAAATCATAAGTGACAGAGTAGCTAAGATCCTTTTTGACAGATATATTGGTGTCAGCTTCTATTTTCATGCTGGCATCTTTTTTATTCATCCACCTGGCATGAGAGAAAATTCCAAAGAAAATAAGGCTGAAAAACAAAACCCCTTTAACGGACTTATAGTTTACTTTCATGTTTACTCCATGCACAGATATATTTTTTCTTCATCGACACCAGCATTTAAACACATGGATTTAATATTATTTAATATCCATAGGCGTGAAGGTTTGTTGTATCGTATTTTGTCATCAAAACTTCTCACAAAGTTTTGCGCCAGCAAATCGGAGTGAGGGTAGTTTTGTTGCACTTGATTGTATACGTCTTTAGTAAAGCGAACAACACCTAATGAGAGATACATAATATCATTAAAATGGATAGAGGAATTTAACTTATCGATCAACCTTTGGTATCGTTCTATGATATCTGAAGACCAAACAATAGGGTCAAAGTGAAGAGCCACAGAAAATCCATAATCTTGTAATTTTTTAATTGCTCTTATTCGAGCCTCCAACTGCGGAGTTTTATGTTCATAAGCTTTGATAGACTCGGCTGGGCTTATTGAATAAGTCACTATGACATTTTTTAAAGGTTTTTTTTCTAAAAGAGCTTTTAAGTTTACAGATTTTGTTCTCAATTCAAGCTTTACGTCTGGATATTTTTCTATAGTTTCCCAATAGAGATCTAGCTCTCCAGTAATATGGCTAAGAGCAAGAGAATCGCTAAACTCTCCAGCATGAAACCAAATTTTTTGAGAGGGATTAGCTGCAATTGTTCTCTCAATTTCTAGAGCAATCTCATCGTGATTTAAAAAAAGAACAATATCTGGATTATGAAAATATCCTTGTAAATAACAGTACTCACATTCATAGATACAATTATAGGCGTGGATAAAGTAAAAATGGAGTTCGTTAGATATTCCATAAGCCTCTGGGGCTTGCTTGACGAGTTGACCTTTTTTCTCTCCGAGATATAGATTTAAACTGGTTCTTTTTTGTAGGTAAGGTTTTTTAAATCGTCCAAAGTATTTGTCGACATTTTCAATTTCAATAATCTCTTGGTACTTTATTGAGTCGAGGACTTTTTGCGTGTTTTTTTTTGAAATTAAAGGCCTTTCTATAAATACTTTTTCAAAGTTCAAGGTTTATTTCTCCATTAAATATTTTTTCTATTTCAGAAAAATTAAACTGTACCAATTTGGCCACTAAAGTATCTAAGTCTTTTTGACTTTCAATTCTACTGTGCAAATTTATTTCACAGGCTTCAAGTTGAGGATCGAACGTAACTTTATTTTTTCCATAGTTTAAGTCTTTGATCGCTGACAAGATTTGATTTCTTGCGAGAGAATCCATAGGATCAACAAAATCTTTTAAAAGTAATATGAGTTCTTGAGTTTTCTTTTTCGGATGAAGATCAGAACCTATAAGAAGTTGGTATTCTTTTGAGCTTTGAATATCTTTTATAGGTAAACCTCTTTTTTCAAGGATATCTATTAATTTTTTAATTTGAAGCAGGGTTGACTGAGTAAAGTAAAAATGGTTTTCAAAAAAAGTATGTGGTTCAGGATTAGATTTTACAGGGGATGCTTTATGGATTGAAATAAAGTCGTTATAAAAAGCAAATAGCTTTTGTGAGTAAATCGAATAACTGGCTTTAACTTCAAAACAATTGGTGAGAGAGCCTGCTCGGTCAGAGATGATTTTGAAGCAGTAAAATGGAATTTTAAATATGGCGCAAGCGTAGGCTATTCCCCAAGCTTCGCGGTCCACAGTATCTCCTAATATATTTAGCTCCTGAGCGTAAGTGTCGGTTAATACCCTATTGTCGCTGCTTACTCCATCAACCAAAGCCTCGGTATCGGCTGTAGTAAAGCTTTTAAACCTAAGAGATTCTTTTTGTTCACAATAAATGGTTCTTAGTGAGTATATTTTTTGAATTTCAATTCTATCGGATAAAGACCCAGCGACACCTATATTATAAACTTTTTCAATAGATACTTCTTGGGCTTGAAGATATCCAAGGAGAGCTGAGGTCTTACCAATTGCAGCTTCGATACCTTCTCCGCAGATCAAAATAATTTCTTCGTTTGATTTATAAACGCCTGTGAACTTTTCTGACAGCCAAGAATTAGATTTTTGGATGAAGGGAAGTGCTTCATTTCGGTGGGCAAAAATTAATAAATTCATAAGTCTTTACCTATACTTTTCGAATAAAAAGAAGTAAAGAGTGGATATGAAATTTTCTTTATTAGACCAAGAGAGTCCTTATGATTTGTTTAGAGAATGGTATGGGCTTGTATCTGGTGAAAATCAGGGGCTTTTTACTAAAATATATATGAAAGTTCTTCATCTGATGCTTTCTAAAATTATGCCTGCAATGAATCGGATTCACGCTAATGCGATGGTTTTATCGACAGTCGGTAAGGACGGGCAACCCAATGCTCGTGTTGTCTTATTAAAAAGCTATGATTCTAGCGGTTTTCGCTTTTATACGAACTATGGCAGCCAAAAAGGGAAAGAGATTGAAGAAAACTCAAGAGCAGCCTTAGTTTTTTATTGGGATTTTCCGCCTCGGCAGGTACGTATTCAGGGATTGTTAAAGAAAACTTCCCAAGTGGATTCCCAAGAGTATTGGAGTAGTCGTCCGCGAGGTAGCCGGTTATCGGCGTTAGCATCTCATCAAAGTCAAAGAATTCCAGAGAAAAGCGTATTAGAGAAACGAGTTAAAGAATTAGAGTTGGAGTATCACGGTAAAGAAATTCCCTGTCCTGATTTTTGGGGAGGATACATATTAGAGCCCACTTACTTTGAATTTTGGCAGGGGCGGGCAAATAGGTTGCATGATCGATTGGTGTTTAAAAGATCTGAGACGGGATGGGACAAAGAGCTTTTGGCTCCTTAAAAATTTTTAGTAAAAATTTTTAAGGCAAGTCGTGATTAAGCTTGGACTTCGGCCCAGCTAGTAGGAGTTTCGTAAAGTCTTAGTCTTTTTAATTGTAACGTTTGCCCATACTTTTTTTGGATCGCTTCATTAAGTTTGTCAAAAGCAAGATCGGCCAGGTGTTCGGCTGTAGGGGGCAGGGGGGTAAGCACGGTTTTATGGTCTTTTAGGCTATTTAAAAATTCGATGACCGCGTGATCCTTTTCATAAGCAATAAAAGCATGGTCCCAAGG
>JAGRAA010000185.1:3610-12121 GCA_020435185.1 Bdellovibrionales bacterium
TTCCTTCTAAACTAAATTCTATGACGTAGTGATGGCCATGGAGGTTTTTGCATTTAGAATGATGAAAGGGGAGGCGGTGTCCCGCCTCAAAGTCGATTTGCTTTGTCACTGAGAGAGTTTTAGTGTTTTTCGATTTCGTCATTCTGTTGTTTTAAAGCATTATAGAGAGCGAGTGAATCTATATCTGAGTGCACCATAAAAATTACATGCGTTGGGCAGTGTTAATTCCTAGTAATTCCAGACCTTTTTTAAGAACCTTTCCTGTAGAAACCACTAATGCTAACCGTGCCTGCTTAAGGTCATTCGTTTCGGCCTTAATAACAGAGCAGTTTCCATAAAATTGGCTAAACTCCTTAGAGAGTTGATAGAGATAAATACATAGATTTTGTGGCTCATATTTTTCACATGCTTTTTGAGCGTAGTCTTGAAATTTCATAAGATGGGTAAGAAGGCTGTGTTCTTTTTCATGTGTGAGGCTAGCCCAATTGTATTGACCAAAATCTTCATTGAGTTTACCGGCCTCTGATAAAATAGATTGTGTTCGAGCATAGGCGTACATGAGGTAAGGACCTGTATTTCCTGTCTTGGCCGTCCATTCATTCATATCAAAAATTATATTTTTATTATTGTCCTGGTTGAGCATCCCGTACTTAATCGTACTTACTGCGATTTTTTGGGCGGTATCCTCAATTTCTTGATCGGGCCATTGTCCTCGATACTTCTCCAAGAAATCTTGAGTAATTTTTTCTGTGAGATTATTTTTTAGAGCCGAAAATAAAATGATATTTCCTTTTCTAGAACTCATTTTTCCTTCGGGGCCTTCGACCATTCCGTAGGCTAAATGGTAACATTTAGAGGCTTGCTGAAAACCAAAGAGCTCAAGGGTCTTAAAGACTTGCTGAAAGTGAAGAGATTGACTGGTGTCGACCACATAAATAGATCTATCAATTTTAAAATTTTCAAATTTTTCACGAGCCAGGGCAATATCCTTTGTCGAATAAAGGCCGGTTCCATCGGATTTTAAGAGTAAAAAGAAAGGGAGCTTATAGGCTGTGAGGTCTGCGCCTACCGCACCTTCAGATCGAACAAGAAGCCCCTCTTCTAAGGCTTTATAAATGATTTCCTTTCCGGAATCTGCAACTCCAGACTCATAAAAGAAGTGGTCGAAATGAATATCTAGCCAACTATATATTTTTTCGAACTCGTCGAGCGACCATTGGCGTGTTTTTTTCCATAATTCAGTAATTTGTCGTTCTCCAGATTCTAAATCTTGTAAGACCTTGCTTACGGCGGATTCTCGAAAAAGGATTTCATCGACCACATTAGATTTTTCAATTTTTTTAGGGTTTAAGGCAAAGACGTTGGCTAGAAAATCACCAGCGTTAATATTTTTAAGCTGCGGTTCAAATTGTTGTTTTTGAGCTGAAGGAGCGTGTTTCAAAAAAGCTTCAATTGTAAAAATTTGCTTTTTGTCTTTTGGTCCATCTACTTTAAGTTCAGAAAAGCTTAAAAGCATTCCCTCACTGGGTACTCCCTGCATGTCGTTGACACCAATATCTCTCCCTTTCCACTTACTTCCCACGGGAAGATAGGCGGCGAGATCATTAACAACATATCCCGATCCTCCACAGACCACGGTTTTTTCTGTTTGTCCTTCAGTGATCGTTACAATGTTCCATTTGGGATTAGAGGGGTGTGGTTGAATATGGTTTACTTTAGCAAACTTCACAGCGGTATTAGGAATGAGAGATAAACGGTCAAACTCCAGAAGTTCGTTCGCTTTTACATACATTTTGCCAAGAAATTCTCCCAAGTTTTCAGAAGGAGTTTCTCCTTTGTAATAATCTCTGTAATACCATAAGCATTTGGCAATATGAGTTCCCACGTCTCCTATGTAATTGACGGAAAGAACATCATAGCCAGCCCATTTAAAAATTCTAACCAATGAGTCACCCAAAGCAGCGTTTCTCATATGTCCTACGTGGAATTCTTTGTGGGTATTCGGTTGAGAAAATTCAATCATTACGCGATCGGAACGATTAAATTCTGGAGCTAAAAAGTCACCTTTTAAAACTTGAGGGATGAGAGTAGAGGCTAAATGCGATTTTAAAATTGAAAAATTTAAATAAGGTCCAGTAGCTTTTACGGTAGAAAAATACTCCGAATTGAGTCTGCTCGATAATAAAGGTTCTAATACTGAGGCTACAGCGGGAGGAGATTTTTTAAAAGATTTAGAAAGTAAAAAGCAAGGGAAGGCGAGGTCGCCCATCGTCTGATCTTTAGGAACTTCAATTAAGTTAAGTATTTGATTGAGATCTAGTTCGGTCAATTGAAATTCTTCAGAGAGTAAATGATGCAGAGATTGGGCAATTTCATTTTTGTAAAGCATTGAGTCCTCATTATTATTTGTTTGTCAAAAGCTAAACATTTTGAATAACATATTCACATGCATTATGTATAGCGGATTCGTCGGGGGGGAAGGATGCTGGTTAGAAGCCGAACATATCGTTTTTTATATAGTTTTGGTGGTTTATTCTTTAAATTTTGCACAGTAGTTATTTTTTTAGGAAGTCTGTTTGTTGCTTGTAATAAATCTCCTCAAACAAAAATCGTAAAGGAGCCTGCTGGCCGCGATGGAGGAGGGGGCAATCCAAGAAAACCCCAGCCGGACAAATTTATTGGATATGTAAAAAATTGTGTGGAAAAGGCTTATTTGTCTTCTGAAAAGATGACCTTTGAGCTACGCTGTTCACCTCTCTTCAAAACGGATAACTATCCGCAAATATTGACTTTGTTAGAAAATTGGACCGCACAAAATTGTCCAGATGCCATTGATGTAAATGGATCAGAAAACAAAAAATTCGTTGTCGAACCCTATAAACCGTTGTTAATGGTATTTTACAAAGAGGAGTTGGTCAGAGCCGGCTCTGAAACTTGCCAGTTGGTAACAACGGATCAATATGGAAACATCAGAGAAAAATAAAAAAAATCGTCCTCAGTTACTCATAAGCATTTGGCTATTTGTTATATGTTTTATGATTTTTTCAACGGTTGTCGTTGGCGGTTTGACTCGATTAACCCAATCGGGGTTGTCGATGGTTCAATGGAAGCCAATACATGGAATTGTTCCTCCGTTGAATGAACAAGAATGGGGAGAAGAATTTTCTTTGTATCAACAGTCTCCAGAATACAAAAAAAAGAATCAGGGAATGAGTCTTGATGAGTTTAAGTATATTTTCTATTGGGAGTATATCCACAGAGTTTTAGGTCGCCTTATTGGATTGGTTTTTTTTCTTCCTCTTGTGTTCTTTCAGCTTAAAGGATGGCTCAAAAATATAAGTCTGAAAGTCTATGGATTGCCTTCTAGGTTGTCTTGGAAGTTGTGGATTGGTTTTATGCTGGGTGGATCTCAGGGGTTGTTGGGTTGGTATATGGTAAAAAGTGGATTAATAGACAATCCTCACGTGAGTCATTATCGATTGGCTGCGCACCTAGGCTTAGCTTTTTTTATAGAAGCTTATCTTTTGTGGATTTTATTTGATTTGATGAGCGAAGTGAAAAATACGACCATGAAAATGAAGAGAAGTATTCAGGTATTGGCGCAAGCATTGTTATTAGTGGTGGGAATACAAATACTTTATGGAGCATTTACTGCGGGTTTACATGCTGGTCACAATTATAACACCTTTCCTAAAATGAAGGGGGATTGGATTCCTGAGGGGCTATTGGCTCAAATTCCTATATGGACTAATTTTTTTGAGAGCCATTTAACCGTCCAATTTATTCATAGAAGTATTGCTTGGTTACTGATGGTTCTAGTGTTTACTTTATTTTTCTATTCGAAAAAGTGTAGTTTGAGTGAGAAGTCGAAAAGAGCGATTTGGGTTGTGAGTGGTTTGTTTGGGGTTCAGTTTACATTAGGAATTTTGACTCTTATCCATTATGTTCCTGTTCCGTTGGCTTCTCTTCACCAGATTGGAGCCTTCTTTTTATTCACCTCTGTTCTATATCTTAATCATAGTTTAGTAAAAAATAATGGCTAAGTTCTTTGTTGTCGTTCCTCTACGATTTGAAGATTTGGCTTTAGAAGAGCTAAAGCAAAAAATTCAAGTGCATGGGCTTGTTATTGATTCTGTTCTTCTACAGTCAGGAGGTATTGAAATTGAGACGGCTGAAAGTACCGGATTTTTTTTGAACTATGTATTAAAAATACCTACACGAATTTTACTTCGGATGGAATCCTTCAAAGTAAAAGATTTTACAAAGTTTGAGAAGAAGCTCAGTCAAATCACCTGGAACAACTGGTGTGACTATGGACAAGTTGTATGGAAGGTCGAAAGTCATGGTTCACGACTTTTCCATAAAAAAAATATTAGTAAGATTTGTGAAAGAGTTTTTGAAAAGTATAGAGTGGGACAGCCTTTAAAGAAGCAGGCACTTAGTCATGTTCAGAATATATTCATTAGATTAGTCGACGATATTTGCCAGATCAGTGTGGACACGAGTGGAGAGGCTTTGTACAAACGAGGTTACAAGAAATTCATTTCGAAAGCTCCTATCCGAGAAAATATAGCTGCGGGGCTTTTATGGTATCTTTCTGAGTCTTTAAATGGATCCCTGTTTGACCCCATGTGTGGAAGTGGAACTTTTTTATTAGAAGCATGTCAAATGCACAGACCTAACTTTTATCGATCTTATTCTTTTGAATTTTTTAGGGGAGTAAAAAAGCAACGTGTTCAGGAAATGTTTCAAGCTGAAAAAGAGAAAGGTCTTAAGCTCTTCGGGGCTGATATAGATTCTGTGCAGATTCAGAACACGAGAAATAACTTTTTAAACATTGAATATGATGGAGTCGAACTATTTAGCCAAGACGCTTTTAGTATACAAGGTCGGAATGTAGATATTGTTGTTGTGAACCCTCCCTATGGGGAAAGAATTAAGCCTATCATTGCCTTTACTAAGCTCATTCAAACGCTCTTGAAAGAACTTAATCCTCACTCTTTAGGTATAATAGTTCCTAAAAAATATTATCTTCCGAATGAAAAGGTTGGTGCATATAGTCTGGATAAAACTTTAAGTTTTAAAAATGGTGGATTAGCTGTAAAGTTTTTAGTGTTTAAGATTACAGATTAGATATATTGTATAGTAAACTGTATAATAAATTTTAAAACATTCTGAAAATGACGAGGAGAGTTTGTGAAAAAATCATTTTGTTCTGGGGTATTAGCTTTATTGGTATTTGGTTTTTCGCTTCATTGCAAAGCTGTGAGTTTAGAATTTCAAAGCATTGATCCAAATGATTTTGAAAAAATCAGTAAAGATTTAGGTGCTTATTTTTCTCATACTATGATTTCACCAGCTTCCCCTAGGGGAGATGTTTTTGGAATTGAGTTGGGGATTAATGCAGGAGTGACAGCCACACCTGGAATAGATTCTATGACTAAAGAGACTGATCCCAATAATAGTGCAGAAATGTTACCTCATTTGAATACGGTGATTGGCGTTTCAGTCCCTCTGGGGTTCACCATTGAAATGAATTATTTGCCGTCATTTAGCTTTGATGGAGTTTCTGCTCAAATGCAATCTCTGGGAGTAAAATGGACGGCTACGAAAACAGTATTGGATTTGCCTTTTGATTTAGCGTTTAGATTATTTAATTCTTCTGCCGAACTGAGTTTTTCTCAGACGGTATCTTTGGCCAACACTAATGTGACTTTTAAAAACTCAAGTACCGGATTAGACGTTATTGGAAGCAAAAAATTTGGTATCATCGAACCGTATTTGCAGCTGGGGTTTGCGCAGTTAACCAGTGACCTTTCTACTACGGGAACATCTATTATAGACCCATCTTTATCTGCTTCAGATTCCGCTTCGGCTAATATTTCCGGAATGCGCTGGGCAGTTGGAGCACAATTAGATTTGTATGTATTGGCATTAGGGCTTGAATACGCTCAATTCTTTGGTCAAACAAAAACATCTGCTAAATTGGCTTTGACGTTTTAATTAGCAGGCTGATCCGTACTCGACAGAGCCCGGTCTACCCCTCCAGAATAAGTGGATAGAACACCAGTTATTTTATCGCGCTCTTGTATTTTCGCAAAGGCAAGAGCATCATATCCTTGGTTATTTTGGAGTAAAGGGTTTGCATTATTTTTTAAGAGTAACTTTATAATTTGAATATGGCCATTTAAGCACGCTCCCATTAAGGCTGTGTCTCTATTGTGGTCTTGCACATTTACATCAATGCCTAGGCGAATATACTTGTATACAGTTTCATAATCTCCATTTTCGGCAGCATAAACAAAGTTTGCTATGTGGAGCATGCTAAATTCAGAGGGTCTCTCTACGGGTTCAAGTTGGCTTCTAGACTCTAAGGGGCGGGTAGATAGCAGAATATATAATAAGCAAAGCAAGCTAATGGTTAGGTAGACGGAATTACTAATTTTATTTACAAATTGAATCATATAAACTCTTCCTTTTTCTATTAGACCTGTTTCGTCCGCAAATGGGGTAATTAAACTTTCTCATAATGAAACAAAGAAATCTTGATGTAATAACCTGTTAAGTTATCGGAAGATATTGATCTTGACTTAAGTGTGGCTCGCCTTTTGGCAAGTTTTGTGTAACGGGATTGAGGACAGCATGGCGAGAAGACAACGGTTACATTTTCATTTCTAAAGTTTG
Source organism: Bdellovibrionales bacterium (assembly GCA_020435185.1). GTDB lineage: Bacteria > Bdellovibrionota > Bdellovibrionia > Bdellovibrionales > UBA1609 > JAGRAA01. The sequence goes on from JAGRAA010000185.1 coordinate 10,295, forward strand.
CACTGTCTTAATCCGAAACAATTCAAAAGGACATCTATGATTCATAAAATGCAAATTAACGGACTGGATTTCAAAGTAAGTTTTTCTGGAAATGGTCCTATTGTGTTTTTAGTTCATGGGTTCGGAGGAGCACCCAGTGATTGGGACAATGTCGTTCACAACCTTCATTCCGATTTTTGTTTGGTTAAGCTTGATTTACGACCTCTTTATCAAGGGGATGACAAATTAGACTTTGATAATCAGGCGCGGTATATGTCAGATTTATTCTTGAAGTGTGTAGAGGCCTTTGGTGTGGAAATGAAAGAAAGTTTTCATGTGGTGGCTACAAGTTATGGTGCGGCTGTTGCGTTAGAGGCTGTTCGAGTGATTTCAGAACGAGTTAAATCATTGACATTGATAAACCCTATGCCCGTAGATCCAATAGTAAAAATGAAGATGAATGCTCTGAAGGTATTATTTTTTTTAAATAGTATTCCTGGAGGAGTTCGCTTTTTTGTACACTCGCGGTGGGGGTTTAAAATGATGCTTACGCTCGCGAAGGTCTTTAAGGTAAATGTCGGAAGAAAGGAACATTCTATTTTTTCAATGAGAAAAGTAGTGCTGGTTCAAAAGGCTGTAGAAAGATTTTTGTGGATTGTAAAGAGTAAGAATTGGGGAGGGGAATTAAGTAAAGTCGTAGAGGTGCCTACTTTCTTGATTTATGGTCAAGAAGACCCTCTGTTTTCAAAAAAAATATACGAATCTATACAGAGCAGATGGTCGATTGCTAAGACGAAAATATGCCCTTTAGGTGGCCATATGTTGCCGAAGACGCATGCTCATGTCATTACTCCAGAGCTTTATGATTTTATAATCAGTAAAGAAGAATCTTCAAAGCAATTTAAGTTGAACGTAGAAGAAGTTGGTTAAACAGCAAAGCTAGTGCCGCAGGAGCATTTCTCTTTAGCGTTGGGGTTTGAAAAGATAAATCCTTTTCCGTTTAATCCACCTTCATAATCTAAAGTCATGCCTAAAATATAAAGTAGACTTTTAGGGTCAACGACAATGCGTGTACCATTAGACTCAAAAACCTTATCTTTTGACTCTTCAGGATTAAAATTTTCATCAAAATCGAGTTTATAATTAAACCCAGAGCAACCGCCGGCCTCAATACGCACTCTCAAGTAAGCCTCGTTGCTGAAGCCATCTTCTTTTTTTAATTGTTGTATTCTGCTTGTAGCAGAAGGACTGATAACTATCATGTTTATAGTATTATCATTGATTTTGAAGAAGTGAAAGCCTATTTTTTAAACTCTAAGGGAGGTTCTTGGCTGCTTAAGTAGGCCTCATGTTTTTATTAGCGATTTCAATAACTTTGTTGCAAGCGTAGTCGATTTCTTCGGCTGAATTGAATCGACCAATACCAAATCTCAATGTGGCTCGTGCGAGTTCGTCGGTATGGCCAATGGCTTTGAGAGTACTACTTGGCTCAGCACAAGCTGAGGAGCAAGCTGAGGAGCTACTGATGGCAATATCCTGAACTCCTGCAAAAGCACTTGGTGAAAGGTTTTTAAATGAGAAACTGGCATTGCCGCAAAGCCTTTTGGTGGGATGCCCGTTAAGTTGAGCTTGAGGGACTGCTTTTAATATTTTTTCGATAAGATAATCCCGGAGTTGTTTTATTTTCTCATTTTCGTCTTTTAAAAATTCCTGAGCAAGTTCACAGGCTTTTCCTAATCCGACAATTCCAGAAACGTTGAGTGTTCCGGGCCTAATCCCACCTTCTTGCGTTCCTCCATAAACCACTGGGTCAATGATCAAATCAGGGTTTTCAAAATTAATATAGAG
>JAGRAA010000185.1:12151-12657 GCA_020435185.1 Bdellovibrionales bacterium
CCATAGAGTTTATGCGCAGAGATGGAAAGCAAATCTACTCCCAAATTTTTAACTGAAAAATCTACTTTTCCAGTGGCTTGTGCGGCATCGGTATGAAAGATGATTTTGTTATCTTTCGCGACTTGTGCGATTTCCTCAATGGGATTAATAGTTCCGATTTCATTTTGCGCAAAAATAACAGAAATCAGCTTAGTGTTGGGTCGGATAGCCTCTTTAAGTTCCTCAATATTAACTTCCCCATAAGAGTTGACATTCAAATAGGTGACTTCTGCGCCCCAAGATTCACAGTTTTTGCAGACTTGCTGAACGGCTTTATGTTCTGTCTGAGTGGTTATAATGTGGGGTTTTTGATGTTGTTTAAGAAATTTTTGTAAATATCCAAATAGGGCTAGATTATTGCTCTCCGTGGCTCCACTAGTGAAAATAACCTCTTTAGGATGACATCCGATAAGGTTGGCAACCTGTTTACGAGCTGTTTGTACGGCATCTTCAGCGATCCATCCATA
>JAGRAA010000186.1:0-2112 GCA_020435185.1 Bdellovibrionales bacterium
AGGATGCTCTTACGAATTTTATTTTTGTCGATGTTGTTGGTAAACCATCTTGTTTTTATAGGATGTTCATCGATTGATGAGTCTCCTTCGGAGCAACAAGAGCAGAATTTTGCCGAAGATGACGAGTTTGCTGATGACTCCTCTGAGGGAGATGATGAGGTTGCTGACGAAGAGAGCGATGAAGAGGCCTCTGATGAAGTTGCTGACAATGAAGATACTGGTGAAGACTTTTATGATGAATCGGAAGAAGATCAAAGTGATGAAGTCGCAGATGATCAATTCAATGATGATTCAGAAGGTCTTCAAGAGGATCAGCCTACAGAAGAAGAGTCTTTAGCCGATCAGGCTCAAGAGCTTTCAGAAGAACCACAACAGGGACCACAGCAAGAAGTACAACAAGAATCGGCGGTTGAAGATTTGTCGGCACCGGCCATGGCGTCCTCTCAATCTACTGCTGTAAATATTGAAAACATTAAATTTTTATCCAATGAAAGAGGGGGTACCATTGTAGTAGAAACTTCTATGCCTTCTCAATATACCACTCGATTTAATGAAGCTAATAATCAGATGATTTTAGAGATTCCTAACTCGACATTACCTAATCGGCTCACAAGACCCATTATTACAAATGAATTTCAAAATGGTAAGTTTTCGGGAGTGAATGCTTATCAGAACCCAGGTGGAAACGTAAGTAGAATTGTTGTTCAGCTTAAAGGAACGGATCGTCCTTTTGTGTCTTCTGAAGGCAAGGCAATTTATATAATTCCTGCGGGCGGGGGTACAGAATCTGTTGCTGAGATTTCTGAGGTAGAAAACAGGGTTTATAGTGATGCGGATAAGGAGTCATATGACGTAGAAGCTGCTAGAAAGGATACTCTTCAGGCACTAAAAGCTCAAAGTTTAGATGACTTTTTAGTGAATACGAACGTTTTTTACGGAAGAAAAATTTCTTTAGAAACGGGAAAAGATGCTGATGTCAGAGATGTTCTTAACTTTATTGGGGAGCAAAGTGGCGCAAACATGGTTATTTCTGACGGAGTGGATGGCAAAATACAATTAAAAATCAAAGATATTCCATGGGATCAAGCTTTAATGCTGGTCTTGAAGTCAAAAAAGCTAGGGTATATTAGACAAGGAAACGTGATCAGGATTGCAACTTTGTCAGAGTTAGAACAAGAAGCTCAAGCCTCTTCTCGAGTGAAAGAATCTCGATCCACTTTAGCTCCCATTTATTTGAAGGTCGTTCCCATCAGTTATGCCAGCGTAAAAGATTTGTCTAGTCAAGTGAAGGCCTTTATGACGAGTGAACGTTCCTCGGTGGTTGCCGACGAGAGAACAAGTTCTCTGATATTAAAAGATACTCAAGAGGGTATTGATAAAGCTTTAAGACTTATAAAGGAGCTTGATAAACCACCTTCTCAGGTCATGATTCAAGGTAAAATTGTAGAGGCCTCTTCCAACTTTTCTAGGAATTTAAGCAGAAATTTTGATTTTACTGGATTGTTTGGCAGTAACAAAGCAAGTTTTTCTTCTGGTCAGGGTGAGATAAAAACCGTTGGCAAGTTAGGGATAGGCCTTCAGTTAGGAGCAAATACCATTAATGCTCTACTTGGAGCCGAAGAACGCTTAGATCATTTAAAAGTGATCTCTTCTCCTAGAGTGGTTACGCTAAATAATGCTGAAGCTACCATAGAGCAAAAAGGGGAATTAGTTACAGTAGAGACAAAAACTTCGGCAGAGGGTGGGGTGCTGACCTCTTCTCCTAACGTGAGAGCTTATACATTGACCTTAAAAGTGAAGCCTCAGATCACTTCTGATGGAGGAGTGCTCATGGATGTGGACGTCAAGCGAGAATTCCCAGGCGCTCAAGTAGCTGGAACATCTTATCGGCCGATTAACTCTAGATCAGCGAAAACTAAGACAATGGTTAAAAATGGCCAGACAGCCATCATCGGTGGAGTTTTTGAAAATACAAAGCTTGAAGCAGAAGCAGGTCTAACATATATGAAAGACATTCCTATATTGGGCTGGCTATTGAAAGGAAACACCCGAGATGAAACTAAAAATGAATTAGTGATCTTTTTAACTCCGCAAATCTTAGAGGATGATTAT
>JAGRAA010000186.1:2202-2652 GCA_020435185.1 Bdellovibrionales bacterium
GTGTTTCAAATAAAGATGAAAATAATGAATCTTTTGATAGTGAGGAAGAAAGTCTTTAGAATTAAAGAAGCAACCGTGAGTATTGACTTGAGGCTTATTGATAAGGGGATCGTCGCAAAATGAATCAGTATAAACATCTATTTTTGGCCATGTTCTTTATCTTTGGTTTAGCTGGTTGTACAAAAGAACTGAGTGAAGATATCGAAATTCAAGTCGCGCCTGGACAACCTCGTGTTTTTGCCATTGATACGAGCATAGATGCGTTTGGAAAAGCAAAGGACATTAAAGCTCCTTGGTTTGCGGCGAGAATTACTGTAACCAATAATAATGCAAGTGAATCTGGAAATGCAAAAACGGCAGTCATTACGGGCATTACTTACTATGTGACGAAACCCGACGGTACAGCGGGGACGGATGGTGGTTTTGTGGCAAAAGACATTACAGGAGCCG
>JAGRAA010000187.1 GCA_020435185.1 Bdellovibrionales bacterium
TTGCCCACGACGTAGAATTTGGTTTAGCGACCTTACTTAAAATTAAATAAGTAAAACTCAAAGATCGATTTTGAATGGGTAGTTTTTTTTCTGTTAGTTTCCACCAGTCCGGTTGATCGAAATTCAATGTGTGGTGGCACCAGTCTTTTTTTGAATGCGTGAGTAAAGGGCATTTCATATTGTGTGTGCAAGGGGCGATGGCTTGATAACCTTTATCGAGTGCTATTTGTCTAAAGTCCATAAGTTTACGACTTTGTATCGAATTTGAGGGCTCAACAAAAGCAATATGGTCAAAATCGAAAATGTTTTCGGGGATAGAGTCCAATTCGTTAAATGAGTATGAGAAAAATAGCAGTTTATTTCTGCCTTTAGTGGAATTTATTTTTGAGGTCACTTTAGGAGATGGCAAATTAAAGTTCTTGCAAAGCGCTTGATGTAACTTCACCGCAGCGGGGTTTATCTCGATACCCTGAAAAGGAAAGTCATTTTTTACATTCACAGAAAAGGCAAGTTGGCTAGTGCCACAACCGCTTCCAAAATCTACGACTTCTTCGATGGTATCGAGTACTGAGGTTTTTTTGAGTTCATTAATGACATAGCATTGCCTAAGGTAGTTGAGGGGCATGAAGTAGAGTAAATAGGCGACCTGGAATTGAGGAGAATTCCAAATGTCGGGTCGTTCAGAGGAGTGATTTATATATAAATCTGAGAGTTCTTTTATCCAGAGTGATTTTTTTGTCGATTTCGCTAGATGGGGGTGTATTTCCTGCAACAGGCTTTCTGTGTTTTCGAGCCATCTAGAGGGGAGACTGAAAGTATGATTTATTTTTGTAATTTCCATAACTTAAAATTGCTTGAGAGTTTCTTGACTGTCTAGAAAAATTCTATAAAGTGTCCAATTCCTATAGAGATTGCATCAGGCACTGTTGTTTTTTGAATTAATTACCAGGATCTTTTCAATGGACATTACCGAGATTAAAAAAGAGCTTATTCAATTTTGTAAAAGATTGCACTCCTTAGGTTTTCTGGCCGCTGGAGATGGGAATTTAAGCTTTCGGCTTGATGACGAGAATATTTTAATCACGCCAAAGGGAGTTCCTAAAGCTTTCATTGATGAAAAGGATTTGGCGATTTTGACATTATCCGGAGAAGTTAAATCGGGTAGTCCTTCTAGTGAACGTTTGATGCATCTAGAGGTTTATAGAAATTGCCCAAAGGCCAAAGCTGTTTTTCATGCTCATCCCCCTTTGAGTGTGGCTTGGAGTATTGCTTTCCCTGAACAAACAGAAGTTCCCAATTATTATTTGTCTGAGCTCATTTTAGCTGTGGGCGCAATCCCGATTGCTCCCTATGCACGACCTGGAACGCAACAAATGGGAGATCATATAAAAAGTCTTTTGCCTGATCATAGAGTCATGATTTTGTCTCAGCATGGTGCTTTGACTTGGGGAGAAAGTTTATTAGAAGCCTATATGGGTATGGAGAGACTTGAACATACTGTGAAGATTTTGAAAATGGCTAAGGACCTCAATCCTAACTTGGGAGCAGGATTGCCTGAATCTGAAATACAATATTTAAAAGAAATTAGAGAACAATTAGGAGAGAAAACATTATGAAAGATTTAAATTGCCTTTCTCTAAGAGTGAAAAACAATCAATTGTCTATATTGGATCAAACCTTGCTTCCTCATGAAGAGACATGGAGAGAGATTGGTAGTCCTGAAGATATGGTAGAATCTATTAAAAAATTGCGAGTAAGAGGAGCTCCGTTGATTGGTGTGAGCGCGGCTATTAGTTTGGCCCTCTTTGCCCAAACCACTGAAGATCGTCAGCTTATCAAAAAGAAAGGCCTATTGTTAAGAGACTCCCGCCCTACCGCTGTGAATCTCATGTTCTGTGTGGACCAACTCTTAGGATTGCTTGACGAAGATATGCCTTTAGAAAAAATTGTTGAAAAAGCAGAAGTGCTTTTCGACGAAGATGTGAAATTGTGTGAGCTCATGGCTAAAAATGGCAATAAAGTCATTGAACACAATGACCGAATCTTAACTCATTGTAATACGGGGGGCTTAGCCACAGTTGGTGAAGGTACGGCTTTAGCCGTTATAAAAGAAGCCCACCGCGAAGGGAAAGAGATTAAAGTTTTTGTTGATGAAACTCGTCCACTCTTACAAGGGGGCCGATTAACCACTTGGGAGCTAACCAAAGAAGGTGTCCCCTACCAACTCATCTGTGACAATATGGCCGCTCACCTGATGGCACAAGGTGCTGTTGATAAGGTTATTGTTGGGAGCGATAGAATCGCTATCAATGGAGACTTTGCTAATAAAATAGGAACCTATAGTTTAGCTGTTTTATGCCATTTTCATAATGTTCCTTTCTATGTGGCGGCTCCTTATACCACTGTAGATCAGGAGTGCGAAACCGGAAAAGACATTCCTATCGAGCAAAGAGATCCAGGTGAGGTAAGAGGACAGAATATTGTTGAAAAAGGTTGGGCGCCTTTAGAGAGCGATGTTTATAACCCAGCTTTTGATGTTACACCTGCTCATTTGGTCACAGGATGGATTCTTGATACAGGATTGTACAATCAACAAGACGTCAAACAAGAAAAATTGAGACAATTAAATTAAGGAGAAGTAAATGTTAGGAATTATAGGTGGATCGGGTTTTGAAAAATTTGATGAGTTTGAAGTCGTTGAATTGTTGAATCGAGAGACGCCTTTTGGATTAGCGTCCAGCGGATTTAAAAAGATTTCTGTTAATGGGAAAAAGGCGTTGTTTATTTCTAGGCACGGACAAAGTCATGAACATCTTCCTTCAGAAATAAATTATCGTGCAAATATTTATGCGATGAAAAAACAGGGAGTAACCACGATTGTTTCTTTTTCAGCGATAGGGAGTTTGCAACAGCAATATAAGCCTGGAGATTTAGTGGTTCCTTTTCAGTATATTGATCGAACCAAATCTTTACGATCGCATACTTTTTGTGGAGAAGGAGTGGTTGGCCACGTGTCTTTGGCTCATCCCGTGAGCGAGAAAAAGGCTGAGATAGTAAAAGCCATAGTAGAAAATGCCGACTTTGATTCGCACTTTGGGCAAACCTATGTTTGTATCGAAGGTCCATACTTTTCCACAAAGGCAGAAAGTTATTCTTATAGAGCGATGAATGCTGATGTCATTGGGATGACTAATTTTCCTGAGTATGCTTTAGCTAGAGAGGCGGGGATTTCTTATGTGCCCTGTTGTTTTGTCACCGATTATGACTGCTGGGATGATAGCATTGCTCACGTCACTGTTGCTGAAGTGTTAGAGGTCATGAGAAAGAATAATTCGAAAGCATTTTTTGTTTTAAAGCACCTTATGGGTAATCAACAATTTGTTGAGAAGTGTGAAGATAACGATCAAGGATTAAAAACGGGACTATTTATGCCTCCTGAGCTTATTCCTGAAAATAAAAAAGAAATTGTTAAAGTGCTAACTAACTAACTCATTGAGTTTTAGGATGAGCGATAAGTTTGTAAAAAGTAATTATGTCAAAAGAAGGTAAGTTTAAAATTCTTGCAGAATATCAGCTCGCGGTGGATGCGCATATGGCTAGTCAGTATTTGCAGCAACACGGGATTGAGACATTTGTACATGATGAACATGCCAATCGAATTGCTTTTTATTCTACGGGTATTTTTGGTGGAGTAAAATTGAGAGTAAAGTCAGAAGACTTCGAGAGAGCTTCTGAGTTGCTCAAACAAGTGCATTCGAGAGATCTTAAGCTCGTTGACGAAGGCTATAAGCCCAAAAAGCCGTTGAGCCGGAAAGATATTTTAAAGTCAGTACTTTATTTAATTTTATTTGGATTATTGATCATTTATTTGATGATGATCAGTACCTAAAAAAAAGCCAGCTTCTTGCTGGCTTTTTTTATAAAGAAAATGCTCAATTATTTCATGCTTGAATAATATGTGGCTAACTCGGTAATTTCTGCATCGGTGAGTATTTTTGCTTGAGGAGCCATAATAGCGTTTGTTCTGGTTCCAGCTTTAAAGGCTTTTAGCTGAGCTTCAATATAGCCTTTCTTTTGTCCCTTCAAGTTAGGGTAGATTTCTACAGCACTGATACCATTTTGACCATGGCAAGTGGCACAAATTGCTGCTTTAGCGGGTGCTCCAGCGTTTGCCATTGAGCTGCCTAAAAGTGCGATTAATACAATTGCGGTTTTCATGCGTTCTCCTATTGTTTGTTGTTCGCTAAAATTCTCAAAAAAATTTAGTTTTCATTGTCTTTGTATGATCCAAAATATTCAGCAAGAGCTTTGGCATTTTCTGGATCAGTAATATCAAAGCCTTCCGTGTTTTTCATCATGTCAATTGTTCCAGCCATCATTGTACTCTCTCTGTCTCCATTGACAAATGCATTGAACTGATTTTCTAGGTATTTTTTGTCTTGATAGAGAATGTTAGGGATGCTTCCATCGATGGGTTTTAAGTCAGCTCCCACATGACAAGAGGTACATGCAAACATTTTGCTGATTTGCTGTCCCTTATTATAAAGGTCTATATTTTCGATAGATTTTACGGGTTCTATTTTTAAATTTGGAATGAAGAGCATTAAGTCTTCCAATTGAAGAGGAGAAAGTTGAAGGGCCTGTGGAGTCATCATTGAGTCACTTCTTCGTTTTTGAATGAAATCGTTTATTGTAGACTGTAAATATTGAGGACTAAGTCCTGCCAGGTTAGGTATTCCGGGGGTTTGGCTAAGGCCATTATTGCCGTGACATCCATAACAGGTCTGTACAAAGTTTAGATGAGGTGGCAATCCAATACCTGGAGAAGTATCAACAGTTGAGGAGTTTGGAGCTGGGCTAATAGATTCGACAAGGCCATTTTCACTATCTACCCATTTTCCTATGAGTTGTCGTTCTTCATCAGTCACTTTATCTTGAAAGGGAGCCATGGGCATTTCCCCTCCCTGACGAGCGACGACTTTCATTTTAAGTTTTTGTCCTTTAGTTTTGGCATATTCAATCGCTGCTTTTTCGTCTGTCCAATCCGGTTGATTTCCGCCGGGTTTATGGCAGTTAGCGCAGACATTTTTGAAAATATATTTCACCTGATCGTAGGACACTAGCCCATTTGGCGCACTTTGCAAACCTAAGCCAGGAGAATCATTAGAGACTGAGAGCCGTGGCCCATCTTCTCTACCACAAGAGTTTAAAACCAGGATGAGAGAGAGAAGCAGAAAAGATTTCAAAAGGTTTTTCATCTGAACTCCTTCAATTGCAAAACCAAAAAATTATCGATATCAACTAAAACAAAATCTTATTACCATATTTTTGCTCAATTAACACACAAAGAGGTTGGCCCGTGAAATATGTACAAGTAGTGGTAACGTTCACTATTATTTTTTTACTGAGTTTAGGTCTCTCTGCTAGGCCAGAATATGCTGCAAAACATAGGATTACTCGCTGTACAGCTTGTCATGTAAGTCCAGTGGGCGGTGGTCCTAAAAATATCAACGGTAAGCAATATGGAGCTCGTGGGTTTGGTTTGAGCTCTTTTGCTCAACAAGATAATTTTTCATTGGATTACAGAGCTTTATATTATCGTCCTGATCAAGGGCAGGTAAATAAAGGAGGTATGGGCTCTATGGCGGCCATCCCAGCGGCCAGTTTCCCTATTTCTAGTGACGGAGATTCCGAGACACGATTGTTGACCTCTATGGATCTAGGTGTTTTTTCTCCCACAGGGATTCGTGAAGGTTATCTGTTATGGAAGTTAAGAGAGGGAACAAGTTTTAAGCCTCAATATGTTCTTGTGGGGAGATTGCACGCACCCTTTGGGTTGATGAATGATGAACATAGAACTTATGTGCGAATGCAGACAAATACGACATGGAATCATTTTGAAATGGGAGTTTTGTTGGCAGGTAATCCATCGGAAAGTCTTCATTATGATTTGTTTTTTGTAAATGGTAACAAGTCAGCGGGAGGGCCTCCTTCGGCCGGACGAGCAGAGACATTTGGGACAATATTTAACTTGAGATGGTCTCCTCGATGGCCCGTCGTTTTAGGAATAAGTGCTTCTTCTCATGATAAAAAAACCATTTCTACAGTGAATAACGAATTGAAAGAAACAGCATTGGTTCCACAGACGGCACAGAGTCTCTATGCGATCTTGCCTATTAATCGTATGACCGGTGAAAAAGTACAGATGTATTTAAATGTAGAGTATTCTTTGGCGCAAAACTGGAATACGGATTCTCAGTTTTTATCTTATCTCACCACAGGGACCAACCTTTCTACCTTGGTTGCAGAAAAGAGCTCTCAAGGCCTATATGTTCAGTTGGGTTATGAATTGAGCTCAAAGTGGACTTTGATTTACAAATTTGATGAACTTTTGTTGGATCGTGATTTCCCCACAGATTATTTTAGACGGCACGGTTTTGGTGTGGATCATTGGCTAAGTGCGAATACAGCATTAAAAATGAGAGTAGAAACCGCTGAAGCAAAGCCTGAAGGGCAAGATGAAGGAACTGATCGAGGAAGGGCTACTTTAGGATCATTTTTTATGCTTCTTCAAGCCTCTATTTAGTCGGCTTTAGATTTTAGTAGGTTATGGATTCATTTATAGAGAATAATAAGGAGAAGACAGTGAAGCTTGTTATATGGATAGTATTGGTGGCCACGCCTATTGAGTTAATGGCTCAGCCAAATTTGGTGAGATCTTGTGAAAAATGCCATGGTGTCGAAGGAATAAATAATAACCCGATCTTTCCCAATTTAAGAGGTCAGAATAAGGGTTATCTAATAAGTACTTTAAATGATTTCAAAACTGGAAATAGGCAAAACCAGATCATGACATCTATAGCGGGTACATTGAGTGACGATGATATTGAAATGATTTCAAAGTACTACTCGGAATTAAAATAAAAATTTACGCATAACGTTAATTGATTTAAAATGCTGAAGATTCTCAGAATGTGGAGAATCTATTTAGGAATTCTAGACAAAAGACTAAAGTCTAGGTTTTTTTGCCCGATAAAGGGGATGTTATGGCAAACGTAAAACAATTTCCAATCAAAAAATCAATTCCAACTCCTTCAGATGCTCCGTTTATTTTAAATGGCGGGAAAAAGATAAAGTAAAAATAAGAAATTGGAATTATTCTTTCTTCTTTAGATCTACCTCAGCTTAGGTGAAAAAAACTATCTAGTAAATAATTTATTTTTCTTTCAAAATAAGTTCTCTAATGAGGTTGAATATGAAAAAAGAAATTATTTATGGAATTGATTTTGGAACATCCAATTCTTTATTGTCGGCATCTATAGACAAAGTGCCTTGTCCTCCGATCCCGTTGGACGATCATCATTTAGAAAAAAGTATTTTAAGAAGTTTGATGTATATACCCAAAAAAGGAAAAGCCTATTTTGGTCATCAAGCTATTGAGAAATACACAGAAGAAGAAGGCGAAGGACGATTTATTAGATCGATAAAAAAATATCTTCCTAAGCAAAGTTTTAAGGGGACACAAATTAATGGCAAAGTTTATACGTTAGAGAATATTGTGTCGAGATTTTTAGCCGAAATGAAAACGCGTGCAGATGCACACTTTGGACAAGAGGTGGATTCTGTTATTTTAGGGAGACCGGCAAAGTATTCACAAAATCCTGAAGAAGATACTTTGGCTGAAAAACGAATGAGATCGGCGGCCGAGCTGGCGGGTTTTAAGCATATAGAGTTTCTTCCTGAGCCGTTAGCTGCGGCCTATGATTTTAGAAAATCATTAAAAGAAGAAAAAATAGTTTTAATGGTTGATTTAGGCGGAGGAACCTCAGACTTTACCATTATTCGTTTACATCCTAAGTTATGGACTCAAGATGACGTTTTGTCTTTAGGCGGGATTTCGGTTGCTGGGGATGACTTGGATGGAGCGATCATGGAAAAGAAAATCGCCATTCATTTTGGATCAGAAGTTCGATATAAATTTCCATTCTCAGATAATTTTTTAACTATGCCCCCGAGTTTAAGACTTCATTTGAGTTCCCCTGCTGATATCGTACAGTTATCTCGTTCCGATATAATGTCGTTTCTAACAGAAGTTAAAAAATGCAAACTAAACAATGAAGATGACGAACGAATGGAGCAATTGTTCGACTTGATTCAAGAAAACCTGGGGTTTGCTTTATTTGATCACATCGAAAAATTAAAAATAGATGTATGCTCAAAAACGCAAGGATTCTTTCACTTTGAAACAGAAAGTATCTTAGTGGATGAAGAATATTCTCGGGAAGAGTTTGAGAATCATATTTATTCGAAGACTGAAAAAATATTTGCATGCTTAGATGAAGTCATTCAACAAGCGTCTCTTAAAACTCAACAGATTGATTTGATATGCTGTACGGGAGGGACCTCTAAGGTTCCTTTGGTTCAACAAAAACTCATAGAGAGGTTTGGTGAAGAAAAAATCAACACCTATTCTAGTTTTCAGTCAGTGATACAAGGCCTTGCTGAGAAGGCCACGCAAAATCACTAATTAACGAAAATCATCTACTGTAGGGCAAGTGCAATAGAGGTTTTTGTCTCCATAAGCATTATCCACTCTTCCCACTGAAGGCCAAAATTTGTTAGATCTGAGCCAAGGTAATGGATAAGCCGCGAGCTCTCTGGTGTAAGTATGGTTCCATCGGTCTGAGGTGACCATTTCAGCAGTGTGAGGAGCATTAGTTAACACGTTATCCTCTTTATCAAATTCTCCAGAGGCAACTTTCTTAATCTCGTGATAAATGCTGATCATAGACTCACAAAATCTATCGAGTTCATCTTTAGATTCGCTCTCTGTAGGTTCAATCATCAATGTTCCAGCCACCGGCCATGACATAGTCGGTGAATGAAAACCATAATCCATGAGCCTTTTTGCCACATCATTCACATCAATTCCTGATTCTGCTTTTAAAGGTCTTAAATCAATAATGCACTCATGAGCCACAAGGTTGTTTTTCCCTTTATAGAGGATCGGAAAGTAAGGGCTTAATTTTTTAGCGATGTAATTGGCGTTTAAGATGGCCACTTCTGTAGCGGCCTTTAATCCATCTCTTCCCATCATAAGCAGGTATCCCCAAGAAATAGGTAAGATACTGGCGCTTCCCCAAGGAGCTGCCGCGATGGCCCCCACTTTTTTGGCATCATGTCCTAAAAATTCATGTCCAGGAAGGAATTCAACTAAATGTTCAGCGACACCAATGGGGCCAACACCTGGTCCTCCTCCGCCATGAGGTATGCAGAAAGTTTTATGTAAAT
>JAGRAA010000188.1 GCA_020435185.1 Bdellovibrionales bacterium
CCCATAGAACGAACAAAAATATCAACATCCCTCATTCTGTAGTCAGGCTCAGATATTCCCAATAATTTTTTAAGAGGTTCACATTTACCAGTAAATTCATTTGCAAACGACACAAATTTACCAGGATGAAGCGCTTGCCTGAGCTCCTGAGGTGATAGCTTTACGCTACCCGTGTTTACCCTTAAGAATATTTGATGAAGAAGTGCTTCTGATTTACAGTTCTTAATCACTGTAGTTCTTATTGGCCTATTCGAAAGTTCTGTATAGTATCCCTCATATTTAATATTAAAATCCTTAAAACTGCACCCGTTCAACGAAGAATCTAAAGTTAAATTTTTGAGACAAAGTTGATCTGAAAAAAACTCTTCGATGGTAGTTAGTCTTTGCTTTCCATCAAGCACAATATACTTGCCGCCCTCGACCTGGTTTAAAATAATTTGAGGGACAGGAACTCCGAAGATTAAACTTTCAATAAAACTACTTTTCCTATCTTCCTTCCATGCGATTCTTCTCTGGAAAGGCGGGTCTAATTTAATATTTCCTTTTTTTAATTGAGAATATATTGTCTCTGTAGTCCAGTCGGTTCCAAACACTACAATTTCGCTAAATTGCGAGGGGTTTATTTCCTCAAAGTCAGAGTCTCCAGGCTCCAGTACATCTTCTTCCAACATTTTTTCCTCCAACTTTATATTTTCATTAAAGCTCAAAATATACTAAACTCTTCAAATAAGGTGAGCATTTTGATGTTTTTTTAAAAGCTCATTTATAAGAGCCAGTAACCTAGATCCTCGTTTAACAGTAATAACATTTGTTTCTTTCAATTACACATCTATATTTTTACCCTGTTTTGTTGTTATAGTTCGGCCACGTAGAGAAAGCAAAGTACCAAAGAACAATGAAGTTTACCAATGGTACAAGCATCAGTACGCTCAACAAGGGGTTGTGACCGGATTTCTTGAAAATTACCCAATATGGTATCGCCAAACCAACTGTCATCATTAGCACTATTAATATTTGCCATAATGAAGGACTCATATTCCTCTCCTTATTTAGTTTAATTTTTACACGAAAAAACAGGCCTTTTAATTTAAATTAAGATTAATTTTTTGTAGTAACCCAATCGATTAACTAACTCGACTAAGATCCAATATGAATAATCTTCTAATCATACAAAAATCTGCTTAAAATCTGACTAGACCTTTATCCCTATTAAATTATGAAAAAATGGTCGTTTTGGTCGTATTTACTAAATTTTAGTTCGACTCACCGACTTTGTTTGTTCGATAATTATTCGTAGTTATGGATAGAACTTTTAAAAAATCCACCTCCTACCCGCTTGTGATTAAAAATATTCACTACGATCCTTGGGATAAAAGAGCTCACTCTCTTGTGGTCTCCATCCCTGATCTAGATATTTTTTTAAGCTTTGATGCTCTAGAAATTGAAAATAGAAAAGACTTCTCCTTAGCCCTAGCTGAAAAAATAGCAGAGGCTTTTGCAATAGCCGATAAGTTAATAGATAAAAAAGTTGAAACTCTCCCCTCTCCATCACGGATTAGAGAGGTTATTGAGCCTAAAAACCCCTCCCCCACACCATCAAAAATTAAAAAAGACTATCAAATACAACTTCTAGCGTTTTTGGAAAAAGCCCAAAAAATAGCCAAAGAAGCTCCAAAAAAAGAAAAAATGCCTGATGAATGGATCTCAACATCTAAGGCTGCCAAAGTTTTAGGGGTGGATAGAAAAACCATTTGTAGAGCCGTAGATTTAGACAAAATTAAATCTAAAAAAACCCCTGGGGGTCACAGAAAAGTGCTTTTGTCCTCAGTATTAGAGCTATCAAAAAATAATTAGAGCCTATCTTTTAAGAAAATATATAGAAAAACAAACATCGCAAGCATAATTATTCTGGGGCTAAACGTGCCCGTAAATAGATTATAGAAAAGTGCAACACCCCCTGCAATCAAAGCTGGGATGTATTTTTTAAATTCATACATTTACACAAGCCCTTATGTTACACAGAAGGTTTTTTCGCCATGACCTCTTTAAAGTTATCACAATTCAATATTAATGTCTTAGCTTTTGGACTAATCCAGGATGCACACTCGGTAATCCTATCGTAATGCTTATCGAGGTCATGCCAGTGAAATATAGGTTCATAATGGAAAATTCTATTCCTGAGATCTCGTATTCTGTTAAGGGTTTTTGAAAGTTTACTTCTGGTACGATTTCTACGAAACATATTTGGAAATACTAAGGCTAACCCATTTTTTGAACGCCACATTTGTTCATATCTATTGTCATAAAAGGAAGTCCAAAAGCCAAAATTAAGTTCAGCTATTAATCTTGGCTCCTCTATAGGCTTCTTCTTTAAAGTCAATTCCTGCATGGCTTTAACAACCTTCTCCCTAGAAAACGGTAATTTAAATTTTTGCTCATGAACAGAGAAGTTTTCCAACCATTTTTCATCGTTTAAATACGAAGAAATAGCTTTGTGAGTTCGATTTCTCAAGGAAACCTCAATGATATTTAAAGCGGGATAAAAAGCTCTAGAGATCTCTATATTCCATTTATATCGATTAATGGCCAATATCAGATTTCCATTATCTTGTTCCCGAATGTATTTATTAAGTCTTTGTTTTGACAGTATTTTTTCATATTCATCCATAAATAATTCCTGTTTCACACTGAGAATCTCTATATAAATTATTGCAAAAATAAGTATTTTAGCCGATATTATATTTGCAGTCCCTGTTTAATTCCTCTCCTAGCTTTATGTTAGTGATGAATGCAGGGTTTTTTTTTGCCTTTTTAACAGGCCGCCCAAGTTTCCTCTCTCAATTTTAATATTTCAATACTTAAATGATCGAAAAACCCTGCTCTCACCTGAGTTTTAAAGGGCTGCTCGGCCAGAAATTTAAACACTGAATTTTTCTCAATCAAGGTTTTTAATGCACTATCAAGCTCTTCTTGAGTGGGCGCAAGACTTTTAAAGCTCTCTAAGGGGTCACTTTTCTTAGATTCAACTTTAGTTTTAATTTCCGCCTCTAGAGCTTCTGATTTGGTAATACCAGAGTCTTGGTAGTAATGGTATTCACTTAAGGACTGATCACTCAGGATAGGAGATTTTGATTTTTTGTAGTGATAAAAAAACAATCCTTCTGGGTTATTAGCCTTTATGACTCCTTCCTTTAGACCAAAATCAAATTGATTAATAGCTTCTTGAAAGTCTTTGTGTGAGAGTTTTTCTAATCCACAAAGTTTTGATCTATGAAAGTTAATGATGTTCAAAGAGTGATAACTAAGTTTTAAATTTTTAAAATCAACAAGGGTTACTGTTTTATTCTTTTTCTTAAAAGCTGATTTGTTCTTTACGTGGTTAGTGTTTTGTCTCAGATGAAAATCAAGACGATCTTGTGGTGTATCAGCATGGTTAGTGTTTTGTCTGAGAAGCTCTAAAACTCGTTTTTTAGCTCTGAAAAAAGTTTGCTTATCTCCAAAATTTAAAACCTTTTTCTCCAGTCTCCATTTGGTTTTTAGTCTTCCTATAGGCTTTTTAGAATTTAAATAAGAATCTTTTAGCTTGAAACCGATAAAAGCTTTAAGCTCTTGCTGGTCAAAAGTCATAAGAGCTAGAGAAAGATCACCATAATCAATCAAGGTAAATGTATTTTTAGGATCTTTTAATTTCAATTCTGAGGCACTTGAGTGCCTGTGTATGACGTCGATGAATGAAGATGAGTTATACCCTTCGTTTATAAAATTAAAACGATTTAAAGTCCCTTTGTGGCGCTCGAAGGTTTTGCGTGATTTTTGATATCCATAGTCCTTTAAAGAATTAAACAATTGCTCATCATTTATGCAATAACGAATTGAATCCTTTGAAGACATGCCGTTTTTTATAGCAAAAACTATATGGATATATGTATACAACTCACCCACTGACAACTCAGAGAGCGCCTTGTTTAAGAGTAGATTGTTGAGCTTTAAATGGTATTTTTTCACAGTTTCTCCCTCCCCGACTTCTTGTCGAGTGAATTTAAAAACTGAGTTTTAAGGGGCCCCATTTAAACTCATGTATAGGATGTGTTTTCCTATAAATCATGATAGCTCAAATTCTCTGAAAAACTAGCCTATAAAGGGTTCCAAGTGATTATAAGATAATAATGAACATTTCGAAATTATAGATTTTATCGTTAAAAAAATTTTGATCATTAAAAAATAAAGATTAAAAAGAATCGTTTAAATCCTATTATTCGATAAAATCTATAATAAAGATAATAACGTTAATAAAAATAAAAAAGAAAAAAATAATTAAATCGAAAGAAATAATAAAAACGTTTAGAGAGAGGGGAAAAAGAGGGGGGGGGAGGGGGGGGGGGGGGGGGGGGGCGGAAGAGGGGGGGGGGGGGGGAGGGGGGGGAAGGGAGAGAGAGGCAGATGGCTGGCAGGAGAGAAGTACGGACATGTTGAGTCTGCTGCTT
>JAGRAA010000189.1 GCA_020435185.1 Bdellovibrionales bacterium
CGGCTTGTCCTTCGTTACTGGCCCAGTCGTCGCCGTTATATTTAGGGGCTCCACCGATATGATGGCCGAGTTCATGGCAGACAACCATCATGAAAGCATCTTCTGTAATGGTAAAGTGTCGAGCGAGACCGCCAAACATGGCAACAAGCCAAGTGTCACCTTCTCTGTTTGCGAAGGCATTCACGGTTCCATCATCCCAATTTCTCTGAAATTGAAGGTCTCCACCCATTTCAGCAATAATATCTTTATAGACAGCTTCGGTTTTATCAATAACAGCATTAAACTGTTCTTCTGTAATTCCTGTTGGATCATCTAAGCTAAAGAAGGAAAAAGGCGGTATATATAAATCGTTATCAGGAACAATGCCTTCACAGATTTGATGATTTGTAGTTGAATTGAGTTGTAGTCCGAAGAGCACTAATACCAGTGCCGTGGTGATGTATTTTATCATATGTTTTCCCTTTTAATCCCTTTTTTGTTTTTACTAACTCCCCAGTTAGTAACCCAGCCTGTTCCCGCAGGCTGGGCATAATTGCTTAATTAAAGAGCAGCTTTTAATGTACTGAGTACAGATACGCTGCTGGCTGGTTTGTACCAGCAAAGCGGTCTTAGACCTATTGCATACTTTTCCACTCGTGTGCAAGTATTTACATCAGCATCTGATTGACTCACATCTTTTTGGAAGTCGATGTTGCAAAGAGTACCTTGAAAATAGGTATCTAGGCGACATTGAGTATCAGGATGTCTGTCATCAGTTCTAGAAACTTCAGATGGATCTGGAGTTTGAAAATCAGGAGCCGTTGTTTGCCCTCTTAGTGCTTGAAAAAGTTTAGCTAAATGTAATCCACCAGTAGCTGCACGAATGCAAATAGCGGCTTCATTGTCATCAGCATACTGCTCTTGACATTTTTCAACAGAATAAGGATTAACATCACTTAAGTTTTCTACGTAAGCTACATTATCTTCTTTTTCTAAAACTCTTTTCATACATTTAAGTCCAGCGAAGTAGTCGGCTTGTCCTTCGTTACTGGCCCATCCGTTCCATGGTCCATACTTAGGAGCTCCACCAAGGTGATGGCCTAATTCGTGGCATATAACCATCATAAAACCATCTTCAGTCATTGTTTCGTGTCTTGCTAAACCGCCGTACATGTTTACTCTCCATGTGCTGCCAAGTCTTTGAGCAGAGGCATTTACAGTTCCGTTGTCCCATAAACGAGCAACATCTAAAGTACCACCCATATCTTCGATAATGGGTCCGTAGTGAGCGGATACCTTGTCGATCACTTCATTAAATTGAGCCTCGGTAATTCCAGTTTGAGTTTCGCTTTTGCCATCGAAAACTGGGATATACATATCGTTTTCAGGTACAATGCCTTCACAAAGGTCATTGGCTGAGTAATTTGCATAAACTAGTGCCGTAGCTAAGACGAACGTTATATATTTGATCATATCTGAATCCTTTCATCTCTATGTTCAATTACTATGTTCATTTGGTTATTTATTCCGTTGTTTAATGCTGTCGTATTAATGGTACTTAGGTATGTAAAATGTACAAAGGTTATTATTCTGTTAAATTCTTACATTTTGCTCTAATCAAAATCAGACATATTTGAGCAGATGAAAGGCCTAAAAACTAGACTATTTTGGTTCCAAATTGGAACTTTGCGCAAGAAAATGCTAGAGATTTAGGCTAGTTAGATAAAATAGAATTAGGGGCTTTATAATGGAAACTTATAGAAAATGATATTTAGATGACTTCTATCAGTTGGAATTTTTTTGTTTAAGGCTTTTGGCGGTTGTACCTGTGTGATTTTGCCAATTGTACTGAGGGTTGCTTGTGTAGCGCTTTTGCCAGTTTTCCCATTTTTCTTTAGGTAAATTATGCTGAACGTTTCCGTCCTTATCAAAAATTTTTGGACTTTTTCCGAATAAAAAATCTAAAATTGTTCCCAACTTATCCTCCTAAAAAAAAGAATATTTATCATGATCATTATAAGGTGTCTATTAATACTCTGTCCATGTATCAATGAGTATATAATCTTGACCTAAGCTGCCAGAACTTTGAGCATAAGGTTCTCCTGAATCTAATTTTTCATTTCCATTGATATCAAAAAGGACGCAGAGCACGTAGTTGTCTTGGTCTAAGGTGAACAGTTGGAATTGATCTTGATCAAACCATTTATATATATTGGCGTTTACTTTTGCTCCATCCCAATTTAAGGAGGCCTGGTTATGGGCATCAAAGTAATATCTAAATTGAGAAGTGTTAAAGGAAGACATTTGAGTCGCACAATCGAAGCCACTGTTCGTTGAAAGGCCTAATATCATGTATTTTGAGACTGAGGTGCTTAAGCAAGAACTTGAATCACTGGGACGACACTCGATTTTGATTTCAGGTAAAAAGCGAGAAGAGGAAACTTGCCCGCCCATTTGACAGGAGGTCAAAAGAAA
>JAGRAA010000190.1 GCA_020435185.1 Bdellovibrionales bacterium
AACGAGCCACCTAACTCATTAAAGAAACAAAAATTTTCGAGGCGTGAGAGGCAAGAATCAACATTTTTGTGAGCCAGTTATAATTTAAGCACGAACTTTTGTAGAAATAAATTTTTCAGCAGATCTTTTCACAACGAGTAGTGCGCTTCCGTAAAAGAAAGTGCCGACAAGTGTATTTTGAAAAAAAGGCAGCGCAGCCACATAGCACTCCATCAATCCTGAAAAATTCTTAGGATAGAAAATACCTTGAGCCCAAACCGCAAAATTAGTGGTTAAAAAGAAAAAGACCGAACCTAAGACTCCCGTCGAAATACAGTACATAGATTTAGATTTAAACCCATTCCATTTTTCTGCATCAAATTGTTGAACTAAAAGAACCAAACCAATCAAAGAAACATAAACCGACAAAGAAATAAACAAATCCGTAGTTCCTAAAAACAAATCACTCAACAACATGGCAAAAAGTGGAGCTGCTAAAGACAATCTCTTATTAGATATAAAAACTCCCGCAAACAACGACATAGCAATAACAGGTGTAAAGTTAACCGGGTGAGGAGCTAATCGAGTCAGCGCTGAAAGAAAAACTAAACCTATCACTAATACTGAAGAAAATTTCATTTTTATACCTTCTTTCCGTTGAAGATCAAAAGCTAACTGATACTAGACAAGAAGGCAAGTCTTGGATAAAACACCTACAACCTCACCCTTTAGGAGCTCTCATGTATAAACTCGTATTACTTCGACACGGCCAAAGCCTCTGGAATAAAGAAAACCGATTTACCGGCTGGGTGGATATTGGTTTAAGTGATCTCGGAGTAGAAGAGGCTCAAAAAGCAGGCAAAATGCTTAAAGAAGAAGGTTTTGAATTTGATATTGCTTTCACTAGCTATCTCAAGAGAGCGATCAAGACTTTATGGATTTCCTTAGAAGAGTTAGATCAAATGTGGATTCCCGTTCATCGAAGCTGGAGATTAAATGAACGCCACTATGGAGCTTTGGCTGGTCTTAATAAAGCCGAAACCGCTGAAAAATATGGTGATGAACAGGTTTTTATATGGAGACGAAGCTATACCACTCCTCCCCCAGAGCTTTCACTCAATGACCCTCACCATCCTTCTAAAGATAAGAAATACCACGGCATTAAAGACCTCCCTTCTTCAGAAGCGCTATTTCATTGTAAAGAACGGGTGATGCCCTATTGGGATCAACACATTGCGCCAGCTATTAAAGAAGGCAAAAGAGTGATTGTTGCGGCGCATGGCAATTCGCTGAGAGCCTTAGTCAAGCACTTAGACAAAGTGAGCGATGAAGATATCGCACAAATTAATATTCCTACGGCTCTCCCCCTTGTCTATGAATTAGATAATAACCTAGATCCCATAAAAAGTTATTACTTGGGTAACCCTGAAGAAGCTGCTAAGAAAGCTGAAGAGGTTGCTCATCAAGCGAAGAGGTAATCTACAACCAATAGGGGGATAAAGGTCATGAATAAACAGTGCTTTACTTTTAAACCTTTATTCTCCTTTGTCATTAGCATTGTCTCTTGTGTGGTCTTTTCTAAAGTTTCATTGGCCTACACTCTCAGTAACGCTCCTCAAAAAAAAATCGTTGGTTTTCAAGATCAGCGTCTAAGTGTTCGCATAAATCCTAAAAATTGTTCTGACAATATTCATGGCCTAGTCAACGAAGCCATCCAGTTTATGAACACTCTTCCTAAAAGACGATTTCATTTGGAGTTCACAAAAAATTCTGTATGGCCCTCTCACTCCCTACGCACTTTTCAATTCGAGGGCGCTATTCTGATCACTTGCTCAAAAGAGTTCAAAGAGGATTCTAATGGATTTAACCCCAACCGTGTGGCTGGTGTAGCCGCCAATAATTTTCCGCAACAGCCCCTAAGTAAAGGTTTTGTCATTCTCAATTTCTCTCCTTTCATACAAGATGCCACCAATGCCAGCTTTAACAACCCCAAATACTCTTCTCTTAAAAAAGTTATTGTGATTGCTCACGAACTCGGACACGTCCTAGGGCTAGGACATAGTTCCATTCATCAATCTCTCATGAACCCTTTTGTATGGGAAAAAAAGAATCTTACGTTTCATGAAGATGATATCAAAGGGTTTCACTCTATTTATCCTCCCCTAAGATTGGCTTCTCATACCACTAAGAGCAAATACACTCCGCTATCTTCAATAGCCTTTCCAAGTCTATCTACAGAAGTAGAACAATCTGAATTCCCTTGGCCTTTGATCCTTCTCTTTTTGATGTGCCCTCCTGGAATAAAAATATACTATTTCTTAAGAAAATTTTCTGGCCGATGAAACTATAATTTTGATATATTTGACCAATAGAATTAGAAATATAAATCATTCGAAAGCAAATCAAAGGACACAGCATGGAATCACTATCAGAGAAAAAAAACTGGTTAAAAAACTATCCAAAAGGTGTCCCTGAAACTATAAATCCAGAACGATATGAATCTGTAAGGGATTTAATCGAAGAATCTTTTTTGAAATTTTCAAATAAAACATCCTATTCCTGTATGGGAAAAGACTATACTTTTTCTGAAATCGACGAAATGTCAAAAAACTTTGCTAGCTTTTTACAAAATCAGTTTGGGCTAGTCAAAGGAGACAGAATTGCTATTCAAATGCCAAATATCCTTCAATATCCGGTGGCTTTATTTGGTGCCTTAAGAGCGGGATTAATTGTTGTCAACACAAACCCTTTATACACAGCTCGGGAAATGAAACATCAGTTTAATGATTCCGGAGCAAAAGCCATTGTTATTCTTGCCAATTTTGCCCACCAACTCGAAGAAATTATGAAAGAGACTTCTATTGAAAACGTTGTCATTACTGAACTCGGAGATCTATTAGGTTTTCCGAAAAGCTTAGTTGTGAACAATGTGGTCAAATATGTAAAAAAGATGGTGCCCAAATACAAAATTAAACAGGCTTTTAGCTTCGACCAAGCTCTAAAAATTGGGGCCGATCACTCTTTTCAAAAACAACAAATCCTTCCTGAAGACTTAGCTTTTCTTCAGTACACAGGTGGTACAACAGGTGTTGCCAAAGGCGCCATGCTCACCAATCGCAATATTATTGCCAATATGCTACAAATCGCTGCATGGCTAAGCCCTAACCTTAAAGAGAGAGATCCCGTAATTTGCACCCCTCTCCCGCTGTATCATGTTTTTTCTTTGACGGTGAATTGCATGGCCATGATGTATTTTGGAGCAAAGAATTTACTCATCCCAAACCCTAGAGATATGGCTGGGTTTATAAAAGTATTGAAACAAGAAAAAGTTCATATCTTCACTGGAGTGAATACTCTCTACAATGGACTTTTAAACCAACCCGACTTTAAAGACATCGATTTTTCAGAATGGCAAATATGTGTGGCCGGCGCGATGGCTTTACAAAGTAACGTAAGTGAACGATGGGAGCAGGTGACAGGATTACGAATAGCCGAAGGATATGGGCTCACTGAGACTTCTCCAGTGGCTTCTGTAAATCCTATCGATGGAACAGCAAGAGTCGGATTTATAGGTCTTCCTGTTCCCTCTACTTCGATTAAATTAATGAATCAAGAAGGGCAAGAATGCCAGCCCGGTGAGCCTGGAGAAATATGGATTAGTGGCCCTCAAGTGATGAAAGGCTATTGGCAAAAGCCTGAGGATTCTAACGAAGTCCTCACTGAAGATGGATGGTTTAAAAGTGGTGATATAGCCGTGGCCGACGATGATGGTTATTTTAAAATCGTCGATCGAAAAAAAGATATGATTCTAGTTTCTGGCTTCAACGTCTACCCTAACGAAGTAGAAGATGTCGTCGCCACCCATCCTGATGTGGTAGAAGTTGCCGCCATAGGGGTCCCCGACGAAAAATCTGGCGAAGCCGTTAAGATCTTTGTCGTCTCTAAAAATAAAGACCTTACAGCTAAACAACTTATTCAACACTGTAGAGAAGGCCTGACCGGGTATAAAATTCCTAAGTATGTTGAGTTTAGAGAGGATTTACCAAAGACCAACGTTGGTAAGATTCTCAGAAGAGAATTGCGCGCTTAAAAAATTATAGTTACCATTAAACTATGGGTTCTCAAGATATTTTAAGCACCGCCAGAAAAGCTCTCGCCGTCAACGTAGACAAAAGCCGATATGGGTCTTTTGCTGAAATTGGAGCTGGCCAGGAAGTGGCTCGTTATTTTTTTAAAGCTGGATTGGCCTCTCAGACCATAGCAAAAACAATGTCTGCCTATGACATGACTTTTAGTGATGAAATCTACGGAAGAGAAGAAAGCGGACGATACGTCGTAGAATCTCGCCTTCATAAAATGTTAAAAAAAGAATTTAACTTGCTCGCCGAGCGTTTAGACCAAGAAAGAGGAGAACATTCCGCTTTCTTTGCTTATGCCAATACCGTTGCAACCAGTTCAAAGCCCAATAGAAGCCACGGCTGGATGGGAATCCGATTTCAAGACCAACCACGCCAACCCGCTAATGAAATATTTATTCATGTTAAGATGAAAGACCCACAAAGACTACAACAACAAGAAGCCATTGGCGTTCTTGGTGTTAACCTTGTTCATGCTGCATTCTTTCACAATAAAGACTACAGAGTTTTTGTTTCTCACCTAATGGATAATCTGAATGCTCAAAGAATAGAAATTGATATGATTCATTTTGATGGTCCAATATTTAACCATTTTGAAAATCGTCTAGCGAGCTTAGAGCTGGTCGCACAAGGTTTTACTCCCGCCGTTCTCTTTGATCCTGAAGGACATATTACTCAACTCACCGAAAACTTTTTTCATAAATCAGTATTAATCCAGCGAGGAACATTTCGACCCTTTACCAAAACCAATGCCGAAATTATAGACGCAGGATTAGCGCAAATTACCTCTCAAAGTGCTGATGGCACATCCCCTCAAGTTCTACTCGAGCTAACGATGAAAGATTTAAATAAACGCGATGAAACTAATACCATCGATACAAAAGATTTTGGTGATCGACTAGACACTCTTAAAACTTTAAACCACTATGTCTTGGTTTCTCGATTCTCATTATTTTACCAATTAAAAAACTATTTGAGACAAAGCACTGACGGAAAAATATACATAGTGGTTGGTGCATCTTTATTGGAAAAGATTTTTGATGAACAATACTATGACGATAGCCTAGGAGGACCTTTGTCCGCCTTTGGTCAGCTGTTTGACCGAAACACTCAACTTTTAGTATTCCCCTATAAAACCGATAAGATTTGTATGACGGCAAAAAGTTTTTTCCCACCA
This sequence comes from Bdellovibrionales bacterium, assembly GCA_020435185.1. Lineage (GTDB taxonomy): Bacteria > Bdellovibrionota > Bdellovibrionia > Bdellovibrionales > UBA1609 > JAGRAA01. The sequence goes on from JAGRAA010000190.1 coordinate 5,293, forward strand.
AATACACTAACTCCCATCTATCAATTTTTAACTTCTAACGAGTATATTGTGGATATTTCGGGATGTGACCATGTGGACACAAGTCTTCACTCTGAAGATGTCAGAATGCTGTTGTCTCAGAATAATCAAAAATGGGAAGAGCTTGTTCCAAAAAAAATAGCTCAACTCATTAAAGAAAAAAATCTATTTGGGTATAAAAAATGATGCGGTTATTTTTTACTATTCTCTTATTTTTTCCTTATGGACAGGCACAAACTAATAATCAAAAATACAACTTAGACGACCCTAGAGTAGGCCAGCAGCATAGAAAAAATCAAATGAATGCGCTGTCCGATCTCATGAAACAGATGCAAAATCAAAACATTGATATGGATCAACTGCAAAAACAAATCGAAAAAGCTCAGCAAGAGCTTCAACAAGCGGGCACGACGGCTACCGCACAACCTACTCAGCCACAGAACACCCAACCCTACGCAAGACAAAACCCTAATCCACAGAATCACCATCAAAATCCTCCAAAAAATGATTGGGAACGTTTCCAACAACAGAATAGAAACCCCGTAGATCAACAAAACGCCCTTCATCCTCCCCAACACAGCCCCTCTCCAGCAAACAGAGGAACGGTACAACAACAAAACGGAAATTCACTTCTTCAACTCGGCCAAGGAGATCAAAATGGATTTTTCGATGGAGATACCGTTTTAAATCTTTTAAAGCCTCAATTATCTCCGAGACTCTTTAAGGTGTTATCTGTAGTTTCTGACAAAAGAGTCACCCAACCCCTACAAGAAATAAATTTTTCAGGAAAGAAGCTTCGACTAATGCTTTTACTTGAACTTGCATTGTTGTTTGTGCTGATGTTTATTCGCTTTGCCTTTAGAAAGGCGGCTTCCACCTTTACTAAAACAGTGGTTTTCAATTTGGCTCATATCGTAGTGTTCTGGATATTTTTTGTCGGCCTGATCCCCACTTTAGTGTACGGTTCACCTTACGCTCGCCTGTTAAAAGGACTATATTTTTCAATTAAAGATATTATTTAAAAGGTGCTAAATGCTAAAAGGTACGGACACACTTTGGT
>JAGRAA010000191.1 GCA_020435185.1 Bdellovibrionales bacterium
TACGCGAATACACACTTCCAAATTTTATGTTTCATTATTCCGACCATAGTAAAACTATACCTACCACCTATTAAAAGAAGAATTCAATAGAGTTCGTAAATAATATTATAAAAATTTCCGATGTAACCTTACTATGAGAGAAAATAACACCGACAAAGACTCCACTCAAAATTACTTCTGGGGATACCTCAATTCCTTTACAAAAAACAGCACAGAAGAAGACCATATTGCCTTTTTAAAAAGTATGCCCTTCTTTCATAAGCTCTCCACCCGCCAAATAAAAGTTATATCAAATTATATACATGAGCGAGTTTACGAAGAGAATGAGTATTTTTTCGAACTTGATCACCCTGGTGCGGCTCTATTTATCATTAAATCAGGCCAAGTGGACATTGAAATTCCTAACGACGCACGAGATGGATTCACAGTGGTCGCTCAGCTCTCTAAAGGAACATTTTTGGGAGAATTGGCTCTTCTCGATAATTCCCCTCGAACAGCTTCAGCAAAAGCGACCAAAAGAACTGTTGCTTTGTCGTTGTTTAGAGATGACCTCACTCAACTCATGAAGCTTGAGCCAGAAATAGCGGCCGAAATCTATAAAGCACTCGCCACTTTAGTAGGAAAACGGCTTGTGGCCACAACGAAACTCATTAACGAATTGAAAGCAAAAAAATGAACCATACCCATGAGCGTCGTCTTCGTAGAATAATACTTTATACGGTAAGTCTTCTTTTCGGAAGTATCGCTTTTATATTTTTCTTCTGGTCTCTCAGAGCTTTATTTATGCCACTCATTACCGGAGCTCTTCTTGCTTACTTATTTAAACCTCTGGTCTATTCGATTAAAATAAAATGGTTGCCAGAAAATCTTAAAATATTGCTTATATTAGGGTTAATTGTTTTTAGTCTTGGGCTCTTTGCCAGAGAGATAAAAAATAATCTTCCCGATAAATTTCAACGTTACGAATTAGCTATACGAGCCCAATACAAGTTCAATGATCGTTGGGCAAAAATTATGGGTATTAATCAAGAAACAGGAAAAGGAAATTTTGTATATAACCTTATTTCTTCTGATGTATCACCCGTCATCGAAAAGATTAACCATGCTCTTTTTTTAAATCCTCAAGAAGAGTCTGAATACCTTTCATTATTTGAAAACAGGGGGGAAAATGATTTATCAGAAAAATTTTATCAGTATTATTTAGCTAACAAAGCACGAATAAAACACACCCAATCCATTAAAAAAGAAGCTCAAACAGAAATTAAGTCTAACCCGGATAAGGAAGAACACGAGTCACTTATTTCAAAACTTTTTACTATCTTCTCGAATTGGTTGCTTATGCCCTTTGTATTCTTATTCTTGCTTTTTGATAAAGGTGAAATATTGCGATTTTTCATTAAGCTCATCCCTAATAGATATTTTGAGATGTCCCTCATGGTCATTAACGAGGTGGATGAGGCTATTGGCAATTACTTGAGAGGCACCCTGCTGGAATGCTCTCTCGTTGCGTTGACTTTTTCTATCGGACTTTATCTTATTGGCATAGAACTCGGACTGTCTATTATCATTGGACTCATAGCTGGACTCACCAATGCTATCCCTTTTTTAGGCCCAGCCATTGGTTTTGTCGTGGGAACGAGCTATGCCCTTATTGTAGAGAATATAGATCCTATTATTCCGTTTATGACTACGGACAACTTATTTATTGGTGTAATCGCAGTGGTCGGTATCGCCCAATTGCTCGACAACGTCATCTTCCAACCTATTGTCCTAGGAAGTGCCGTCAATCTTCATCCGTTAGTCGTTATCATAGGAGTCATGGGAGGCTCTATAATTTTTGGATTTTCTGGAATGCTTCTCGCCATTCCTTTTATAGTCATTACCAAAGTCATAATAGAAACAGCCTTTAAAGAGCTAAAAGCTTACAAAATAATATAATTTTTCCGATAACTATTTATGCTTCTTAATAAAATTAGGCTCTATAAAAACCTTATCGTTATTTTTATTGCGCTCAATGTATTCTCATTGGCCTTGGCCGTAGTTTTTTCGGTGAGCTATTTCAAGCAAAAAAGCAAATACTACAAAAGTTTCCAACAAAGCAGCCTGATCGTCAAACAGCATCTTTCCTTTCAACAAGAAGCAGAAGCTCTCCTTCTTAGAACTCTCAATTCTGAAAAATCCAAGAATGAGCAACTTTATACCTTTTGGCAGTCTTATAAACAGACTTTAGACACTCAAAACGTCTATCACACAATCTAGTCGAACATTACATCGAAAATCACAAATAATATCACAATGGACGATTGGATCAATAAATCCATTAAAGACCAAAAAACTTGGCTCAAAGATCAACTCACCAGATCCCATCTCATAGTGGACGAAAAACTGAACCTGCTCGATGAATTGCAATCAAATTTTCAAAATATTCACACGGAATTCATCGTGGTCGGAATACTCACCCTTCTCTTCGGAATCTTACTTCCCCTCTGGGTTATTGGCTTGGCCACAAGATTATTATATAGAGCAAAAATCGAATTAGAAAAAAAGGTGCTTTCAGTCATTAAAGAATTCTCTACGGCCCACGGGCTTTACGAAAAACCTTTTCAAAGCCCTGAATTTTGGTTTAAAACCACAAGCTTAGTCTTAGAAAATATCGCCCTCTATACTTCTCATCCTGGTGTTCACACAGCTGCCGACCTCAGTCGTCATATCAGACAAGAACTAGAAAAACACAAAAACTGACTGACAGCTTTGAATGGTCCAATGACCCTCAAACAATCGTGTGGATAATATATCTACTGTAGAATATACCTTTCTTAACATCGCTTTTGTAGCTTCAGGCTTTTCATCCTTTGAAGAATAGAAACGTTGATAAAATTTAAGATCCGAAAGACGCCGAAAGCCCTCTCTTCGACCAAAATTTATATCATCTATGGTTTCCAATGCCCGATCCATTCGCCGCCACATATATCCGCTCATTCGAGAAAGATACTTTTGATATCGACGATACACACTAGGATCCGAATACTCGTACCTCACAAGAAAGCCATTTGTCTGTTCAACAATATCATTCCAAAACTTTGCTGAGGGTTGATACTTTTGCGCCATAATGTTTTTTTCTACTAAATCAAAGGAAAGATCTCCTTTTTTCAACTTGGCTACGGTTATGGTTTCGAAGTTTCGCTTTAATGCCTCATCACCATGGCGGCTAACAAAAACAGCGAGTGACTTCCATGGCATTCTCAATCGCGAATCATCTTGTTCATAAAAACGCATATGCTTTATCAAAAAACGCTCTCGATAATTTGAAATCACCTCTTTCAATGAACGCGCATACTTTTGCGCAATAAAACTGGCTTCTAAACGTTTGGCATTCAAGTCTTTTTCTTTCCATTGAATTTCTTCGACTGTAGAAACACGCAAAATTTCTTTTACTCCCCAAGCCATTAATTTACTAAGTTTTTCTCTTTCCACTGAAGTCATAACAATATCTTTTGCAAAGTCCAAGCGAGAGAGGCTGTCGACGATAAAACCTAAAAGCTCCATCCGCTTGGATATATCCAAACGCTCATTCAAATTTTTATATTCATCCATCATTTGAAAATACTTATTCAGGCTCTCTTTAGAAAGTGTACCGCTGCTCTCTATCGAGCTGCTTGATGGCCCACCTAGGGCATAAGAAGCCACAAATACCGTTGAACTCATCATTAAAAAAAATACAAGAATCGTAAATAATCTATACATCAAAAAACTTCCTATCCTCGCTCTATCAACTTTAGAGACAATTTATTGCAACGAAAATGCCATATAAGAATTAAAGGAATAAAGGTACGGACACACTTTGGTGTCCATATAGTGTCATTATAAATTTTTTATCGCTCAAACTTCTTAATATTTTAGCAGCTATTTGATGCAGCATGGACACCAAAGTGTGTCCGTACCTTTATTGAGTTTGAATATCTATTCTCTCTGTGGTCCCACCTAGGGCTCCATGAAGAAGCTCAAAAAATTCAGCGGAAGCTTGAACACCTTTAGGTTCTGTCACGTTCAACTCAACCCTTTGACCTATATCCTTCAATTCCATATGTATGGATAGAGCCGTTTGCCCAGGAAACTTTCCTGCTAAATTTTTCACTTTTTCTAAGGTATCCATATCTTTATCGTCCAAATGAAAAACCATTTTTTTAACTTTTTCAAACTGATCTTCTAAACGAGAGACTGTCTCTACAATAATCTTTGAGGTTCCCTGTTCTGAATCATTTTCTACAGAACCTCCCACAATTAATGCACCTTCACTCTTAACTATCATTTCAAATTTAGCATAAGCGTCTGGAAAAATGATCAATTCAGTACTTCCAGAAAGATCCTCAAATTGAGCAAAAGCCATTCTGGTTCCTTTTTTGGTGATGATCTCCCTTAAACTACTGATCAGGCCAGCCACAAAAACTTTTGATTTTTGCTCTTTCTCTTTCAACCCCTGAATTTGCGAAGTCGTCCAAAAGCTAATGAGCTTTTCCATTCCCTTTAAAGGATGATCGCTCAAGTAAAACCCCAATACTTCCTTTTCGTAAGACAATCTTGCCGATCGACGCCAAGGCTGCTTTTTCTCTAAAACCACCTTCTCTTGTTCCATCAACTCTTCATCCAAAGAAAACAAACTGACTTGACCTAATTCAGCCTCTTTTTTCGTGCTATCTGCTCTTTCAATAAATCGAGAGTATCCGTCCATAAGTTCAGCACGATTAGCTCCAAAGCCATCAAAAGCCCCAGATTTAATCAAACACTCTACGGTTTTTTTATTCACACGTCTGAGATCTACTTTTTCAAAAAATTGCTCTAAGCTTTCAAAATTTTTATCAGGCAATTGTTCACGAGCCTCTACAATCGCTTCTACAGCAGCTTTCCCTACTCCTTTAATTGCTCCAAAGGAGTAAAAAATATCGTCACCTTTCACGGTAAATTTATACTCTGAACTATTAATATGAGGAGCCCGTACTTGTATGCCATGCTTCTGAGCATCTTTAATATACTTCACAACTTTGTCTGTATCGTTCATCTCTGTAGATAACAGAGCTGCAAAAAATTCTACAGGATAGTAATGTTTAAGATAGGCCGTCTGCGAAGACACCACACAGTAAGCGGCCGCATGAGATTTGTTAAATCCATACTTCGCAAATTCAGCCATCATATCAAAAAGTTGTTCTGCTTTTTTGGGGTCATACTTATTTTCATAAGCCCCTTTTAAAAATCTCTCTTTTTGCTTGGCCATTTCTTCGGCAATTTTTTTACCCATGGCTCTTCTCAGCATATCCGCTTCGCCGAGACTGTAGTTAGCAATCTTTGCAGCAATAAGTTGCACGTGCTCTTGATAAACTATGATTCCGTAGGTTTCTTTAATGATAGATTCTAATTCTGCAAAAATGTATTCGACTTTTTTCCGCCCGGCCTTGCGATCCAAATAATCAGGAATCATATCCATTGGCCCTGGACGATAAAGAGCATTGATGGCTACAATGTCTTCAAAACAGTCTGGCTTGGCTTTTCGAATAAGATCGGTAATACCATCACTTTCAAACTGAAAGATCCCATTCGTATCACCTTTTGAAAGAATTTCGTAAATCCCAGGGTCTTTTAACGATATGTCTTTTCCCGAAAGCTTTACTCCTCGATTTTGTTCTATAAGCTTAAAGGCATCATTAATATGAGTAAGAGTTTTCAATCCTAAAAAATCAAATTTGATAAGACCTAATTTTTCAGAATGCTTCATATCAAACTGAACGACGTTTTCTCCCTCTGTCCCTCGATATAAAGGACCGTGAGAAACAATCGCACCATCGGCTATGATAACACCTGCCGCGTGAATACCTGCGTGACGAACCAAACCTTCAATTTTCTGCGCCAATTCCATAAGGGAATTGATCTTAGGATCGTTGGCCATCAACTCTCTAAGTCGCGGTTCCAGTTCTATGGCTTCCTTGATCGTAATTCCTAATTTATCGGGGATGAGTTTAGAAACGACGTCCACTTCAGAAAACGTCATTCCCATCACGCGGCCGACATCACGAATAGCGGCCTTACACTGAAGTTTTCCGTAAGTTATAATCTGAGATACACTTTCTTGACCATATTTCTGCGTCACATATTCAATGACCCGTTGACGATTCTCTTGGCAAAAATCGATATCAAAGTCAGGCATAGAGATACGCTCAGGGTTTAAAAATCGTTCAAAGATTAAATTGTAAGGCATAGGGTCTAAGTCAGTAATATCCAAACAATAGGCCACTAAAGAACCCGCACCAGAGCCCCTACCAGGACCAACTGGTATATCATGATGCTTTGCCCATCTTATAAAGTCTTGAACGATTAAAAAGTAACCATTAAAGCCCATGTTACTAATGACCTTAAGCTCATAGTCTAATCGTTCTTTATACTCTTTTACTTTTTCTTCATCATAAACTTCACCTCTCGACTGTCCGTCTTTTAAACGAACTTCTAAGCCTTCAAAAGCAAGACGTCCAATCTCTTCTTCAAGAGACACTCCGGCTTCGGTCGGATAGGTGGGTAAATGATAAATAGGCTTTCCTTCATCATCGACTAATTTAAATTCTAAATTGCATCTTTCAGAAATTTCCAAGGTGCGATCACACACCTCCGGCATATCGTGAAAAAGCTCTCTCATTTCTTTCGGAGTTTTAAAATAAAACTCGTTAGAACCCAGACGATATCTTGAACTATCCCCTAAAGTTTTATTGCTTCCAATACATATAAGAACCTCTTGTGCAATCTGCTCATCTCTATGAAGATAATGAACATCATTTGCGGCCACTAAGGGAACACCTAAATCTTTAGACGCTTTTATCAAAAAGGGGTTAATACTATCCCAAGCCTCTACTCCCGTTCTATTCATTTCCAGATAAAAACGATCTTGATAGATTTCTTTAAAGACCTTGATTTTTTCAAGAGCCGCTTCTTCTCCTTTATTGACAAACTGCCATGGCACTTCGCCAACCAATCCTCCACTGAGGGCAATGAGATGATCGCTATATTGCTTTAAGGTTTCATAATCCACTCGCGGCCGATAATAAAATCCCTCTTGATATCCTATTGAACTAATCTTACAAAGATTTTGATATCCTTGATAATTTTGTGCCAATAAGACTAATCGACGATTAGGCATCTTAACCACTTCAGGGTCCTCACCCTTTATCATTCTACCTTTAGGAGCTATATAAACTTCGAGCCCAATGATAGGTTTTACTTTGGCCGCTTGAGCCGCGAAATAAAACTCAATAGCTCCAAACATATTGCCATAATCTGTGACAGCAACAGCTGGCATTCCGTTGTCAGAGGCCATTTTACACAGTTCTTTAAAACGTGGAGTAGCTTCTAATAAAGAATATTGAGAATGAACATGAAGATGAACAAAAGACATTTTATTCCCACTCTATTGTGCCAGGAGGTTTACTTGTAATATCATAAATCA
>JAGRAA010000192.1 GCA_020435185.1 Bdellovibrionales bacterium
GGAACTGTTACCTTTTTAATTTCTAAAAATATAAATATCGCTGTAGTTTCTTCCAAGTTCTTCGGAGTCTAAGCCGTAGCCAATAACATACCGATCCTCTATGGTTTTGCCACAGTAGTCTGGTTTGATAGAGAGTTCTCTTCTCGCTGGTTTATCTAACAAAGTGACAATTTTTAACGAGGCAGGATTTGAGGCTAAGAGTCTTTGGTATAAAAAACTTAGAGTTCTTCCTGCATCAATGATCTCTTCAATGATCAGCACATGCTTATTTTCAACTTCAGTTGAAATGTCTTGAATGATTTTAACTCCGTGTCCTTTAGGAGAGGTAAGGTGCACAAAATCGAGTGTTTGAGGAAGCTTTAATTCTCGCATTAAGTCCGCTATAAAATGAATGGAGCCCTTTAAAGGACATATCATGACCACTTCAGAACCTGCATAATCACGCTCAATTTTGCGAGCAATATCTTGTACTAAGTTTTGAATTTCATCGGCTGATAAGAATATATTCATTTGGTCTTTAAGTTGACTCATTTCTTCTCCCTAAGGCTATGGTGTTAAATCCACCATTTCAATAGCTTGCGCTTGTTTTAAAAATTTAGAGGCCACGGGATGGTTTGGTTTTCTAATTAAAACACTTTCCCACTCTTGAATGGCCTTTGGAACATTCTTTTGCTCGTAATAAACTTGTCCAAGTCGAATTCTTGCCGCGATATAATCGGGTTGATCTTCGATGACTTCTTTTAATTCTTTTATGGCTTTATCGTATTCGTTGCCATTTATAAAAACGTCTACAATTTTCATGGAATATCCTGATTTATTGTGACTCAGTGATTTTGCCTTATAAAACTGCTCAAGAGCTTCTTCATGTCTTTTGTAATTAGAGTAGAGCTCTCCGAGTTCATCGTGCTTTGTAGCGAGCTTTTCGTTGACTATAGGGTCATCAGAAAAGGTTTTAGCGTCTAGTCTTTTTTGGGCATTGACGAAAACCTCTCGGCCTTCTTCATAACGACCTAGATCATTTAATATAATACTCAATCCAATACTAGAATCAGTAAAATTAGGATCTAGCTCTAAAGCTCTTTTAAAAGAACGAATCGCTTTGTTGAATTTCCCTTGATCATAAAAAATAGTTCCAAGCATATGAAAGACATCAGGAACTTTTGTTCTGCTTAAGACCAATTGATTTAATAATGGTGCGGCACTTTTATAGTCATTTTCATTAAAAAGTTCTTTTGCCGTTAAAAACATCTCGTCATAATCAACGTAGCTCATTTCCATACTCCGTTTGGATTTTTTTGGCCTCATCCGAAGAGGCATATTGAGTAGTTAAAATATTAAAATAGTTTTTTGCCTTGATTTTTTCTTTAGACTTCACGGCGCTTACAGTGGCTCCGTACAAAGCTTTAGGGGCTAAGTCCTTTGCTTTATCATTTTTTAGCATATTCTCATAACGAAGAAGAGCGCTGTCATACATTTCGCGAATCAAATAAAAGCGGGCGATGTAAAGTTCTTTTTCGGCGAGCATTTTATAGGCTTTAGCTTTGTATTCTTTTGATTTGGCGGCAAAAGGACTATTAGGATAAGTTAAGATGACTTCGTCGAAATAAATTATGGCGTCTTGGGCAATTGTCAAATCGCGATCGATACTACCAGGAAGCTGATTAAAATAACTCATTGCTAATTGAAAGGTCACATAGTCACTTTTTTCATGTTTTGGATGAAGTTCTTTAAAGAGTTGGTACGCATGCTGGGATTCAATATAGGCTTCTCTGTTAAATTGAATATCGGCGACTCTTAATTCACTTTGCACGGCAAGTTTATTATAAGGGAATCGATTTTTTAGACTCTGATACTCCATTATGGCTTCTTCAAAACGCTCTTCGTCTTCAAGGTATTTTGCTTTTGCAAAGGAGCCCCCAGGAGTGCTTGTATCGAAGCTTTGTTCAGAGGCACACCCTACATAATTAAGAACGAAGAACATTCCCACAAAAAAAAGTGATAAAAATCTATTGGTAAAACAAGAAGGTTTTAGAGGAAAGCGTACAGAATTTAATAGTAGTTTAATCATACCCTTAGGAGTCTACTGACGGATAATAGCTAAAGTCAATTCAAACTGCCGTAGGGGATTATTTAGAAACAGTGCTTTGTACTGTACTTTTTCTGAAGCTACTCTGGAGACCTAAATTCGATAGCGTGTCTATAGATAGACTCTAAGGTGAGCTTTAGCGCACTGGTCACAGGAATGGCTATAATCATGCCTAAAACGCCCATGATTTGTGCTCCAATAATAAATGAAATTATTACAGTTATAGGGTGGAGATCTACGATTTTTGCGACGACCATTGGAATAATAAAAAAGATATCAATAACTTGAGCAATTAAATAGGGCATTGCCGCGAGGAGCAGGCCTAAGGGATCTGTGCCATTTATTAAAGAAATCATAAGGGCTGGAACCATTCCCACGATTGGGCCAATATATGGAATTAAATTTGTGAGAGCTGCGAAAAGAGCCAAAAGCGGGGCGTAAGGAAAATTTATGATCCATAAGCCAATCCAGACTACGCCGCCGACGATTCCAGCCTCAATAAATCGAGCTCGAATAAAGCTTCCGATTTGCAAATTAATTTGATGTCGCAAAGAAAGGACGGCTTCAAAGATGTTGTTGGGGACCATATCCACAAGAAGTTTCATAACTTTTCTTCCATCTTTGAGCATAAAAAAAGTAAGAAAAGGAGCTAAAAACATAGTGGTTACTGAATTTGATAAGAGTTTAGGAAGATCATCAAAAAGAGACGTGCTAAAGGCTGAAATATAGGCTTCTGCTGTTTCACTGAAATCAAAGGTTTCAAAGATGTCTGAAATAAAAACTAGACGAGCTTCAATGTCTTGAATCAGCTTAACGGTCCCCTCAGTATATTTGGGAAGTTCAGCTTTTAGTTTTAGCGCTTGGTCATAAATCGGCGGGAGAACTCCAACAATGGTTAATAACAAAATTAAAGCGATAAACAGAAAGATAAGAGATACAGCCATTTTCCGTGATAGCCCATTTCTTTCTAGTGAATTAACAGCGGGATCTAGTATAGAGCTACTTGTAACGGCGAGAATTACTGAGAGTAAGAGATTCTCAACTTTTAAAACTATAATGGCTCCAAAAAAAAGCATTCCAACAGAAGTTGCTAATCGGATGTAGCGCTCCCGTATAATTTGGGACCGCCAGCGGCGGCGGATAGGGTTATTATTGCTCATGACTACTCGTTGGAGGAGTGATGAGTTCAATTTGTCGCTTTAGCTCAGAAACTTTAACACTTGTTTCTTTGAGACGTTTACCTAAAATTTCTCCTAACCGGTAGAGAATTTTAACTCCAGTAGTTGGACTTCTTTCGATTATTTCTTGTAGATCAGGTTTAAAAAAACCGAGAACCTGAACTTCTTCTCTTGCCATTGCAGAGGCAGAGCGACGCCCGTTTTCTTCGACGAGAGAATGCTCTCCAAAAAAAGACTGAGGTTTTAGGATGGATACAACTTTGTTATTGGCGTTATCTAACGATTCTTTTGCGGTGGTTACTATGATATCTACGGACCCAGAAAGTAAAATATACATTCCCACTCCGATTTCCCCTTGTTTGAAAATGTATTCTCCGGGCCTAAAGTTTCGAGTGTGAACAATTTTAAGAAGAAGATGAATTTCTTGTGGTAGAAGGTTTTCAAAAAGATAGCAATTTTGAAGAGCTTCTTTTAAGGCCAGCTGTCCCTTATCTTTCACGAATAAATTGTCCCATAAAAAATTTACCAAGGTGACCTTCCAGAAGAGAAAAAGAGTGAAGATTTTGGAACCCAACCGGAGATTCCTCCAGGAAGCTTAACTTGTGCCCAATCTTCACGGGATTGATTAATAATAAGTTCTTGTCCCTCTGTAACTTTAAGCAGAGAGTTAAAGTCGTCGCCTGGTCCAGATTTTAAATCTTGGGTGGTTATAACAAGGGTTCCTCGGGGAACTATGTAATCGTAAATTTTAGAAGATAAAACCAAAAGGCAGAGAACGAATAAAAAGAAACTAATGTATCCCGCCCACGGTACGGCAGGAGAGCGCAGGTCTTTTAAAAATGCGTGCTTCTTTTTCGCAAAATATCTGATCAGTAAAATTCCAGCGTAAACACAGAAAAATAAAGTGAGGAAAAAGATCACGTTAAAAGAAAAGGCAGACAAAAGTTGGTCTCTATAGAACTCCCAAAACCCAAGCTCCTCAGTGGGGGGATTAACTTTTTGAGTGAGAAAAGTTAAAAACTCATTGGCTTGACCAAAGTAAGGATCGACATACAATGCTCTGCGCAAGCCGCCAAGGGCATAGCCCACTTTTTGAATTTTAAAGGCCGACAGACTCATGTTGTATAGAATGTAGGGATTAAAGGGGGCTTCCTCTAAGGACTTTGAGAATTTTTCAAAAGCTCCTTGGTAATCTTTATTTTGATAGAGATTGGTGCCTTCAAGGTAGAGTTCCTGTGCTTGTTTATTAGAGTCTTCGACTTTGGGCGGAGTGTCTGCATAACACAGAGAGCCTAATAAAAAAATGACAGAAAAGATCAGCTTCATCATTTGGTAATTCTATGAATCTAAGGCGGGTCTGTCCACCAATTTGTTTATTCGTAGTGTTGTCTTGTTAGTTCGGCGAGAGTAGAATATGGGTTCGTTAAATACTCATTAGGAGGAAAGATGCGCGACTCCATTGGAGACAAGAAAGAGCAATCTGAAGAAATAGTAAACCAAATAAAGAAACTTTCAGAGTCTGTAGAAGCTTATTCTTCGGATATTACCGGAATAAAAGAAGCAGATGAAGGGTTAACCAAAGACAATCAACGATGGGTGGAGGAACTTACTGAAAACCGGGGCAGATCTTTGTTTTACCCGTATATTGGATCAGGAGTTGGTCGCGGTGTTTATGTAGAAGTTCAAGATGGCAGCGTCAAAATGGACCTTATTAATGGCATTGGAATTAATATTATGGGTCATTCTCATCCTGAAATTATACAAGCGACTGTTCAAGGAGCCTTGTCTGACGTGGTTATGCAGGGAAATCTTCAGCCTGGAAAAGAAATGGTACGACTTTCTAAAAAGTTAGTAGAGTTAGCCAGCAAAAAAAGTCGATTAAAACATTCTTGGTTAACTACATCGGGATCCATGGCTAATGAAAATGCTTTAAAAATGTGTAGACAAAAGACAAACGGAGCTAGAAAAGTTGTAGCGATGAAAGCGGCCTTTGCAGGAAGAACGACCCTTATGGCCGAAATTACTGACAACCCTTCGATGAGAGAGGGCTTGCCAGAGTATGATGATGTTCTTCGTGTTAATTTTTATGATAAAGATAATCCGAGCAGCTCTCAAGAATCGTTAGATCAATTAAAGGAACATATTAAAAATCATCGAGGTGATATTTGCTGTTTTATGTTTGAGCCTATGCAGGGCGAAGGAGGCTACAATGTGGCTCCCAAAGAATTTTTTGTTCCTCTTTTTGAGCTTTGCAAGTCAGAGGGGATTCCTATATTAAATGATGAAATTCAAACCTTTTGTCGAACAGGGGAGTTTTTTGCCTATGAAAGAATTGGAATTGGTGAATATATAGATGTATGTACTGTGGCTAAAACTCTTCAAGGGGCCGCCACCCTGTATACAGATGAACTGAACCCTAAGCCTGGCTTGATTGCTGGTACCTTTGCTGGATCCGCAGCCGCGATGTCTGCAGGTTTAAAGGTCATAGAGATTTTAGAAAGAGATGGTTTTATCGGTGAAAGTGGAAAAATCAGAAAAATAGAGGAGAAATTTATCGGAATGTTGAATCAGTTGAACGAGACTACTTGTAAAGGTTTGTTGCAAGACGCTTGTGGAATGGGAACCATGCTTGCTGTAAATCCATTAGATGGTAGCGCCGATAAAAGAAACAAATTGCTCAGCGTTTTATACAAAAATGGATTGATTGCTTTTGGATGCGGAAAAGGGCCATTTAAAATTCGATTTTTAATTCCTGCGGTTATGACAGATCAAGACATAGAGGTAGCGAAAGAAATAATTGAAAAGTCGGTGTTGGAGTTGGCTTGAACTTTATTGAAACTTGCCGAAAGGCAATAAGCATTGATAGTTCTCAAAGCCATGGCAACGGTGATTTAGCGGTATATTTTGGTGAGCTTTGCAGAGAAGCCGGCTTGTACGTTGAATTTCATGATGAAGTTTTAAATGGTTTATCTCAAAAAAATCTAGTTGCTAAAACTTTATCTTCTGCGAATGAGTTTGAGTTTATATTGCAAACTCCAATAGATACTGCGGACCCTGGTATATATGCCTTTTGGACAAAAACAGAGCAAAACCCTTTTAATGCGAGCATTTATGGTGATGACTTATTTGGTTTGGGGACGTCTCGCTGTAAATTAGATTTTTTATGTAAGCTAGAGGCCATTAAAGAAATTGGAGTAAAAAATATTAAGCATCCAATTGCCTTAGTCGCCACATATGGAGAGCTCACTGGAATGGCAGGGGCTATTAAACTTATTAGAAAAACCAAATTAAAATCAAAGCGAGCCCTTATTGGTGGAGTTACCGGAAATCGTTTAGTCACAGGAAGTGTAGGTTTGGCGAAAGTTGAAATTACGGTGCCTTTTACTAAAGAAGAGATTGAGGCTAGACATCAACACGATGTAGTAGAGAGTAGCTCAAGCCAAAGTAAGATTTTTTATAAAAATGAAGAAGGGTTGGTTCATCTCAATAAAAATCCGATTGTTCATATGGTTAATTTTTTAGAAAATCTCCCACAAGGCATTGTTGTTTTAGATATTGATGGAGGGTTACATTATAACACTACACCAGAGACGGCTTATCTAGAGTTTGATTTGATGGGTGGTTTTGAAAATTCGATCATCGAAAAAATTGGTGGAGTCATTAAAAGTCTTGTAGAATTAGAACGACACTTTCATGAAACCCCTATAGAAGGCTATGAGCCTCCGTTTACTCCTATGAACCTGGGTTCAATTCGAACTTTTAGAGATCATGTAAAACTAGAGGGGTGTTGTAAAATTACATCTGAAATTGGTGAGAAACAATATGAAAGCTGGATGAACCAGGTAAAAGAAAGTTGTGATGGGTATGATGCGAACTTCCTAATCTCTGAGTATAAAAAGCCGTTTTTTACAAATCCAGAATCTGAGTTTTTTAGTAGTGCAAAGCTAATCTTGGCAGATGTAAAAAATGAAACTCTAGCAAAAAAGATATCTTATACTACTGAGGCCAGTGTTTTTTCTAGATTGGGAACGGAGTGTTTAATATTTGGCCCTGGAGAGTACTTAATGGGAGAACAGCAAGCGAATGAGATGGTTAGAATTTCTCGGCTGAATGAAGCTGTAAATTTTTATAAAATGATTTTAGAAAGATATGTGATATGAATTTTATCGTTAGATCTGCAAAAATGTCTGATGTTGATCAGATTTACGAATTGTCACTTCAGTTTACTCTTTTAAACTTACCTCCGGATAAAAAAAAGATTAGACAAAAAATTGAGACGAGTATGGCCTCTTTCGCAGGCAAGCTTCCGGTTGAAAAATCAAACTTTATGTTTGTCTGTGAAGATTTAGAGTCTGGTGAAATAGCCGGCTGTAGCCAATTGGTGGGGCAAAAAGGAACACCAACAAGTCCCAATTATTCTTTTAAAATTTATCAAGAAGAAAAATTTTCTCCTGATTTGAGTGTGGGCTTTATTCACAAAATTTTAAAATTGAGACTAAACACTCAAGGTCCTTCAGAGGTTGGGGGTCTTGTTGTGGATCGATCTTATCGAAAAAGACCAGAAAAAGTAGGCAAGCTTACTAGTCTTTCTCGTTTTGTTTACGTTGCTTTAAACCCTGAGCGCTTTAGAGATGAGTTACTTACTGAAATGGCACCGCCATTAACAGACGAGGGAAGAAGTGAATTTTGGGAAGCCTTGGGTCGACGTTTTACCGGTATGCCTTACAAAGAAGCTGATGAACTGAGTCAGCAAAATAAAGATTTTATTAAAAGTCTTTTTCCGGATGAGCCTATTTATCTTTGTTTGTTAGATGCTAAGGCCAGATTGGTAATAGGTCGAGTGGGTACAGAAACTCAACCAGCATTACACATGCTAGAAAATTTAGGTTTTAAATATGCAGAAGAGATTGATCCTTTTGATGGTGGTCCTCACTTGATGGTGCCGACGAAAGATGTCACCATTATTAAAAATGGAAGTTTTGCGCAAATTGAATTGGATTCAGTAGCCAAGTATTCTAGCCGAGGCTTTATTGGATATGAACGAAACAATGAGTTTTATTGTGGGATGAGTGCAATAAAAGAAAAAGACGGAAAAGTCTTCGTCCCAGAGCAAACAATAAGTAGGTTAAATTTAGAACCGGGTCAAAAAGTATTTTATTATTTAAGCGAAAGCGAGGGGTAACATGGGAAACATTAAAACCTATGAGCCAATTGAATATAAAGGTGATTTTATCAATGGTAAGTTTATTAAAGGCGATAAGCTGGATGGCGAAATTGTAAATCATAGTCCGGCGAATATTAACGAAACCGTATTCCATGGGAATTTTTATTATGAGAACATTGACAAGGCTGTGGCAAGCGCTCAAGCGGGGTTTTTGAATTGGAAAAAAACTTCTCTTGAAGAGAGAAAACAGGCCTGCTTAAGAATTAAAGAGCTTTATGATGCAAATGCAGATGTTTTAGCGCAAGCCATTTCGAGGGAAACGGGTAAACCAATGTGGGAGTCCATGGGTGAAGTGAAAGCAATGTCTGGGAAAATCACTATTACAATGGAGCATTCTCTTCGGCTAGTGGCTGAAGAAAAGGTATCAAACGCGCTTCCTAATGTTGATGGATATATTCGTTTTAAACCACGAGGGGTGATGGCCGTTCTTGGACCATTTAATTTTCCAGGACACTTACCAAATGGACATATTATTCCGGCCTTGATGACGGGTAACACTGTGGTGTTTAAGCCCTCTGAAAAAACACCGGCTGTTGGTCAGGTCATGGCTGAAATTTTTTCTCAAGCAAAATTACCTGATGGAGTATTTAATGTGATTCAGGGTTTTGGTGAGACCGGAAAACGTTTGGTAGAACATCCTAAAGTGGACGGAGTATTGTTTACTGGATCCTATGATGTTGGGTTACGAATTAAAGAAGCCACATTAAGACAGTATTGGAAGATTTTAGCTCTTGAAATGGGTGGAAAAAACACTTCTATTATTTGGGACAGTCATAATATGGACAAGGTGATCTATGAAAACTTGGTAGGTTGTTTTGTGACAGCAGGACAGAGATGTTCTTGTACAAGTAAAATTATTTTAAATAAAAAAATGAAAGATGAGTTTATTGATCGATTTCATAAATCGGCAAAAAAATTAGAAGTTGACCATTGGAGTAAAAATCCTTTTATGGGGCCATTGATCAGTGAGTCTGCTATGGAAAAATACATTCGGTTTCAGGACATCGCTGTTCGTGAGGGTGCTGAATGTTTAATGGGTGGAAAAAATTTAGAAAGAGATCCAAAGGGATACTATGTCAGCCCGAGCATTTATTTAGCACAATATAATCCGGATTCGGTTTATCAGAATGATGAAATTTTTGGTCCTAATGTTTCTATTTATTGTGTAGATGAATTTGAAGAGGCCATGGACATTACAAATTCCACAGGATTTGGATTAGTCACGGCGGTATTTTCTCAAGATAGAAAATACTATGAACAAGCCTTGATGGATGCAAAGGTTGGTTTGGTGAATTGGAATCGGACGACGAATGGAGCGAGTTCAAGACTTCCGTTTGGTGGGATGGGTAAGTCTGGTAACGACAGACCGTCCGCGCATTTTGCTGTTAACTACTGTACGATTCCAGTGGCGTCGTTAGAAGATAATACTGATTTTGATGAAAACGCAATTTTCCCAGGGGTTAGTTTAGTAAAATGAAGTATTTCGTGACATTTTTTTTACTGGTTCTGTTTGGAATGATGGTAAAGGGAGGAATGTTTTTATTGATTCCACCAGGGTCAGGGGAAGAGTCAGTAATCTATGATCTTAAGCCCGGAACAGGCCTTGGAAAGGCTGCGCACGACCTGGAGTCGTTAGGTATAGTGAGTAACCAGTTAGAATTTAGAATTTTAGCGAGGCTGTTGAAAAGTTCAAATAATATAAAAGTAGGAGAATATGAAT
>JAGRAA010000193.1 GCA_020435185.1 Bdellovibrionales bacterium
TTTTGACTGGATTTTCGGGCACAATGGTATCACTTGATTTACCAAGTTTGAGGTTGATGAATTCTTGCATTTTGAATCCATAACCCTCTACAAATTTTTGAATTTTATCTTTAGTTAGTTGCGATCTTCCATTTTCTATTCGTTCAATTGAGGATCTGGAATAGCTAAAAATAAGTGCAGCCTCGTTACGGGACATGCCCCGTATTAGGCGCATTTTCTTAATAATTAAGTTGTCACTAATGGGTTCTTGCTTGTTTGTTTTGTTTTTGTTTTCGAACATACTTTCCTCCTTCGGGGTTCGATTGCGTTACGTCAGCTCTGCCAATACTCCGCTGGCTGTGTTGAGCTGCCTCAACCCTCTGCCAGTGCGCTGTTTGCAAAAATTCTTTTGTTACGGGCACTTACTAAAAAGTGCTCACCGTACATTCTGGAAAAGTTGCAAAGCTCTTATGCAAGCCAACTGCAAGCCACGAACAAGCCAAACTCCGAAAGAATGCGAAAGACTGGGAAATATCTTAAAGGCCAGAAACCGACCTAATCCCGTTTTACAAAGGCTGTGATTTTAGAATCTTATGAAAAATGGGCCAAATATCGGTGCGAAATTTGGTGGAGCCTAGCGGGATCGAACCGCTGACCTCCACGCTGCCAGCGTGGCGCTCTCCCAGCTGAGCTAAGGCCCCAAATCAGAAAAAACACTTATAGCGATTCTGAATCGGTGTGGCAAGAAATAAATAATGGTTGAATGTTTTCATAGACTTAGAATTAAATAGAAGTGCAGCCAAGGAGTCTCCAAATGAAATATATTCTAGTTGTTATGAGTTTGCTTATTTTTTCACCACAAATATACGCTAAAGATTTGGTCAATCGATTAGGGGTCGGGTACTCTGATCCTTTCTCCGAGGTTTTGCCCAGCTTGACGGTTCGGTATTATCCTAGCCTCGAGATGGGCTACTCAGCGGCATTGGCCGTAGACACTGAGAAGAACTATTCTCGATTTGGCTTTATGGTGAATCTCTACCGAACCATTTTTATGGAAGACAATATGAACTTCTTCATGGGAGGGGGAGCCGGGTTGATCAGCAAAGAAACCGCCGGTGTGAACTCTTCTGGTTTTGAAGTGAGTGGCTTTGCTGGGGGAGAGTTTTTCTTTTCAGGGTTAGATAGTTTGGGTTTTAGTTTTGAATCTGGATTAGGAGTGACCTCTATCTCGGATCAGGTTCGGTTTAGAACCTTTTTAGGGTTAGGTATTACGTTTTATTTTTAATGAAGGAGATTTTATGAGTTTTTCAACAATCGTATCAAACAACGCGCCAGCACCAGTAGGACCATACTCTCAGGCGGTTGAGGCCAATGGGTTTGTTTATTGTTCGGGACAAATTCCTTTAGACGCAAAAAGTGGTGAGTTGGTTACTGGAGATATTCAAGCTCAAACAAAAAAAGTGATGGAAAATATCGGCGAAGTTCTAAAGGCCGCTCAGTTGTCTTATAAGAACATCATTAAGTCAGCGATTTTTATTACAGATATGAATGACTTTGCTAAGGTAAACGAAATCTACGCCGAGTATTTTCCTGAAAATCCTCCGGCGAGGTCTTGTGTTGAGGTGTCTAAGCTTCCTAAAAATGTAAATGTTGAAATTGAAGTTATTGCTTTTCGTGGATAAAAATTGAAGTCTGTCTTTATTGGCCTTGGCTTTTTAGTTTTTGGTTATTTTTCAGTGCTCTTTGTTTCTGAGCTAAAGAAAGTGAATAGCTATCCGCCAACCTCTTGGATAACCGACCACAGCGCTGATTGTGCTGTGGTTTTAACCGGTAAAGCTTGGAGAATTCAAGAGGGATTTGATTTACTCAGTCAAAAACAGATCAAGAAATTGATTATTTCAGGAGTAAATCCAAACGTAAAGCTAGATGATATTTTTCTGTTACGTCCCTATTATGGTCAAATTAAATCCTCAGACATTATTCTTGAGAAAACGTCTTTGACCACCTTCGGAAATGCACAGCAGAGTCTTCAGTTGATGGAAGCTTTGAGCTGTCGAGATCTTATCTTAGTGACCTCTCGGCTTCATATGTATCGAGCCATGAAAACTTTTACTGCGGTGTTGCCTGAAAATTTTCCGATTTATCCTCGTGCCGTGGTGTCTGGACGTCTTGAACCTAAACCTTTAGACCTGTTCGTTGAAACGATGAAATCTCTTTTCTATAGACCTTGGGCTTACTAAGGTCTAAAGCTGCCTTTTCTACGTAATTTTATTTCATAAAAGTCCGATAAAAAACTAAGGAAGTTTTATGAAATCCAATGGTTATATAGAAAACTCAATTGACCAAATCGGTCGAAAAACCATCTCTATATTTACATATACGATGGAATTATTTTTTCTATTTTATCTCTCTTTTCGTTCAGCTATTTTTCATCAAGCTCAAGGGTTAAGAACCGTATTTAGTGTAATTTCAGCTCAGATTTATTTTACTGGGTGGCAGGCCTTACCTCTTATTACGGTGCTGTCTGTGGCTTCTGGAAGTATAGTGATCATGCAATCTTCAATGCAGTTATCGTTACTCGGTGGAACTGACATGATTGGTAATCTTATGGTGGCTATTATTGTTCGAGAAGTAGCCCCCTTGTTGACAGCGTTAATTGTTATTGCGCGATCTGGGACGGCCGTGGCCTCTGAATTAGGAACTCTCAAGGTCAATCGCGAAATAGAAGCCTTTGAGGTTATGGGGATAAATCCCTTAAGTTATATTGTATTTCCTCGCTTGGTAGGGGGAGTCATCAGCGTTATTTGTTTGTCTTTTTATTTCATTATTATCGCTCTGCTCGGTGGCTTTTTGCTCACTAAGGCGATGAATGACCTTTCGTTGAGTTTTTATTTTACGTCTTTATCGAGAGCGTTTGAAAGCTCAGATGTGTTACTGTTTTTGTTAAAGAATACTTTTAGTGGTTTCATTATCTTTTTAGTCTGTAGCTATCAGGGGTTGAGTGTGAAGCGAAGTCCTAATGAGGTGCCCCAAGTGACCACCAAAGCGGTAGTGAATAGTATTATTTATGTCATTAGTTTTAACATGCTAACGACGCTGCTGTTTTACCTTTCTAAATTGATGGAAATTGGAGTGATCTAGGATGGAAGCTTTTAAACTACAAACTCATACGGAAACGTTTTTTAGATCATTAACGGTAGAAAACATGAGTCTTTATTATCCAGAACAAGGGTTTGTATTTAAAGATTTGAGTTTTGATTTTCCTCTTCATGAAGTCGTCGTGTTTCAAGGTCCTAGAAATAGCGGAAAATCAAGTTTGTTAAAAATTTTATCTGGGCTTTCGCAGCCAACATCAGGAACTTATAAGGTTAACAATCAAGTGATTTCTGAATTAACTTTTGATGAATTTTTACCCTATCGCTTACGTATGGGTTATGGCTTCGACTTTGGTGGCCTGATCAGTAACCTTACAGTTTATCAGAACTTAATACTTCCTCTTCAGTATCACAAAGTAAAGTCAATGGATCATCATGATCAGGTGATGAAATACATTAATTTGTTTGGCCTAGAGAGTGTTATGAACGAACGGCCTGCAGGGATTAGTGGAGGAATGAGAAAAGAAGTGTGTGTGGCAAGAGCGTTCATCATGGAGCCAGAGTTAGTTTTTTTGGATGATCCTACAACGGGAATGAGTAGCGAAAACAAGAGAGCATTCTTAAATATTTTAGAAGATAGACTGAGAAATGGTCACTTGAAGCATATTTTTCTATCCACAGAAGATCCTATTATGATCGAAAATTTTGCGACTAAAATTATGCGTGTTTATAATGGAGAAATTAAGATTGTAACCTGATTGAGATATAACGATGAGAAGGTCTTTAGAGGGCCGATTAATTAATTGAGGACTAGAGAGTGAAAATTAAATTTAACAAATTTGAACGAGTGGCAGGGTTATTTGTTGTCGTATCTTGTGTGGGAGCTGTTATTCTCAGTGTGGGCGTGGCTATAAAGCGAGGATGGTTAGCTTCAAAAATTCAATTTAATACAGTGTTAAAGAACGCGGAGGGAATACATGTTGGCACTCCCGTGAAGATCTCAGGGTTACGTGCGGGATCAGTTTATGCTATTGAATTGGTAGATACTCAGGAGATTCATGTTCGCTTTGAAGTGTTAGAAAAATTTCATTCTCAAATCAGACAAGATAGTAATGTTCTTGTTGTTCGTCCATTTATCATTGGAGATAAAGTTATTGACGTTACCGTAGGGAACAAAACCAAACCAGTACTTAATCCTGGAGAACAAATTGTCGCTCTTCCGACCTATGATATTATGGACATAATGTCAGGTCGTAAGTTAGGCCCTGTGGTTGATAATTTAGAAAAAATTATGGGTAATTTACAGATCTTGGTAGAAGCTTTTGCAGATAAGAAAAGAGCAGAGTCCATGGTGAGATTGTTCGATAAATTGGAGCCATTGGTTGAAAACATGAATGAAGCAGCTCAAGGTTTTCAAGGCATTGCTTGGGCTATGAATCGTAAGAAAAATATGTTTCATTTGATGAATAATATCTCAGCTTTGTCTATTGAGTTGAATACAATGCTGCCAGAAATGAAACAAGAAGTTCCTCATTTAGGTCAAAGACTAGGGCAGTTAATGAATGATGTGCAAGTTCTAGCCTCCGAATTTAAAAAGTTAACTCCAGCGCTTTCAGCCATCGCACCAGAATTACCAAGAGCCAGCAAAAAAGCCGTTCAGGCATTGGACGAAGTGGTTATCACATTAAAGGCTATGCAGGGGTCATTTTTATTTTCTGGCGGAGCCAGAGAGGCGCGAGAAGAAACTAAAGATGAGATCGTGAAAGAGAGAGAGAGACTCGTTAATGAGAGGATGAAGTTAGAAGCTATTCAACGGTCTCTGGCCAGTGAAAAAGATAAGAAAGAAAAGGTAGATCAAGAAGATACGAATTCTAATTCTGAGGAGCTTGATGATGACGGGTCTATCGATGAAGATCCTCCTACAGAAGAGGAAACTCATGACTAAAAAAGCAAGAATTCACGAGATAACCTCTCCTTTTTTATTTGATCCTTCTTCGGTAGGGAGATCGATGAAAAAACTGGAGATGGATGTTATTCAAACGTCTAATCAAGAGGTGGTGAGCTACTGGTATCATGGAGAAAATCAATCTGCTGTTGTTGTTTGGGTCGATGAAAAGAAAAATATTATTAAGCAGCAAATTATATATTTTAGTCAAGTCGTCGAGTGGAATATTTTAGAAGGGATTCGTACGGGATGGATTGCTGAAGAAGAGGAAGGTCTTCGACCGAATAAGATCAATAAAGATATAAAAGACATACACTATGATCAGGAGTTACAAAAGATGGCGATAAGCCAAGCGATTCAGATCATTGAATCTATGGATTGTCTCGAAGAGCCTGTATATCAAGCCTTGATTCGGAACCTGAAAGAGTCTCCACAAATTTCAAAAATGTCTTCCCATGAAGTTATGACATTATTTGGGCAGAGTTATAATAAAAAAACAAAACTGACTTGGTGGCAAAAGTTATTATTTCTATTTAAATAGGTTAACGTTTGCGAATAGACTCAACGGGAGAAAATCTAGCTAGCCGATGAGAGGGGATCCAGCTTGTTACAAAAGCGATAAGCGAAGAAACGGCTAGAACGACAAGAACTAAATCGTAGTCCACACGGGCTGGAATCGTAGAGTCATAGTAGATATTAGGTAAAATTTCTAGCGGATAGTGCTGCAAAATAAGACTGGCACCTAGACCTAAAAGGACTCCGGAAAAAATTCCTATACCTGAAAGAAACAATCCAATTCCTGCAAAAAGTCGCTTCACTTTTTTTGTCGACATGCCCATAGTGAGAAAGATTCCTATGTCTTGCTTCTTTTGCATGATCAGTAAATATAAAATAGTAACAATCGAAAAACTGGTGATGAGCGCACTTAAGCTTAAGAACGTTCCCATGGTTATTTTTTCTATCTTCAGGGCAAAAAATAAAATGGAATTTCTATCTATCCAGGTTTCTGCAAGAATCCCCTTTGGCAGAAGGGGTTTTATTTGCTGCACGTCGGACTGCGCTTGGAGAGGATCTTTGAGCTTCACTTCGAGTCCAAATTCATAGCTGGATGAAGACATTAATCTTTTTAAGCTTTTGTCAGAGTGGTAAAATAAGTAATGGCTATCGAACTCAGGAACGTCAGAGGTGAGAATGGCTTTCACAGTAAGCTTTTCATATTCAGGCACCTCGCCAGCTGGGAGCAGTAACGATTCTGGAGGCATCACTTGTATTTGGTCTCCTTCTAATATGCCTAAAGAACTTGCCAGTCCAATTCCTATGATCACTTCGTTTCTTTTCATTTCTAACGAAAGGGTAGAGAGGCGAGGAGAGTTCCATTGAGGATTTAACGGATCAAAGGGTTTAGCAGAGAGTTCTGTCTCCGCTTTTTTTTTGCCTTCCTCTACTTGAATCAAGAGTTTATTGAGGTTTTCTGGAGTGAGTCCTTTAGCTATGCCACCTGAGTAGTAGCCATCCATGGTCCGAATAAAGACGTCTTGTTTTTCGTAGGTGTTAATAGAGCTGATTTTAGTTTGTTTAATGATTTTTTCTTGGACATCATTCATTTCTTGTCGAGTTTCAAATTGGTTAAGCACTATGTGAGGCTCTATTCTAAGGTAGCGTTTTTGAATAGATTCATTAAACCCATTCATAATGCTTAATACAAAAATAAATGCGAAAACCCCTAATGTAATCCCTACTACGCAAATTTTGGCAATAAGACCAATAAGGGCTCCTGAGCGTTTTGAGAAAAGATAATTCTTAAATAATGACCAAGCCAACATAAGACTATCTTAGCGCATCGGTAAGAGCAGTTTTTTGATCGGTAGATTCAGATCTTTTTCCAATAATTAATGCGCAAGGGACACCATAAGTTCCAGATGCAAATTCTTTTTGACGAGTTCCTGGAATAACTACGGAGTTTTTTGGAATTCTTCCTTGATAATGAACTTCTTTTTCTCCCGTTACATCGATGATCTTAGTGGATGCCGTAATGGTCACTCCGGCACCTAATACGGCTCCTTCTTCGATGATCGCTCCTTCCACGATAATGCATCGGCTGCCGATAAAGCAATTGTCCTCAATGATAACCGGAGTAGCTTGGAGGGGTTCTAAGACTCCACCAATGCCTACTCCTCCTGATAAATGAACATTGCGGCCAATTTGAGCACAAGATCCTACTGTGGCCCAAGTGTCTACCATGGTTCCTGAGCCTACATAGGCGCCGATATTGATATACGAAGGCATGAGAATGGCGCCAGGTTCAACGTGGGCACCTGTTCTAGCGAGAGCGTGAGGAACGACTCTAACGCCATGGTCAAGGCTCCAACGCTTCAAGGGGATTTTATCTACGAAGTTAAAATGACTGTCTTCCATAACTTTCATTTCGTTAATTTGGAAGTAGAGTAAAATGGCCTTTTTTATCCACTCATTGACTTTCCAATCGTCATTGATTTTTTCGCAGACTCGAATGTCGCCTTTATCAAGGTCTTCAATAACTTTGAAGACAATATTTTTCTCATCAATATCTAATTTTTTTTGATTTCTAATCTCATAGAGATGGGTGATTTTGTCTTCTATAGTCATGTTTTTCTCCAATGAAAAATCCAAATTATCTTTGTTCTGTTACTTTTAAGGACTCCAATATTGCGGGGACGTGAATGTCTAAAATGGATTTAGCAGCTAGCCCCCTTTCTATTTCGTAAGTGAGGGTAGGCATAGCTCTCTCTATCCCGCAATAGGTTCCCAAGCATCCAGGGGTGGGATAGCCTATAGATTCTTTGACTTCATAACCCGTAAATTTTTTTATAACTTCAGCTTCAGAATGGCAGTTGCCGTTGACGTTAAGCAATGGCTTCCAAGAGTGAAGAGACAAGACATAGTCTGGCTTATTTTTTTCTAACCATTCAACGAGAGCTTGATTTTCGGGCTCACTACAAGCCTCGATTCCTGGATGATACTTCTCTTGAGCAACCTCAGAGGTCCAGTCATTGGTCGGTAGATTTCTATTGAGATCTACTTGATTTAGGTTCTTTCTCTGTCTCAGTAAAACACCATCTAAATTAAACAAGGGGACGATAGTGAGATTGAGCTTATAGGTAAAGGATTGCACGAAACAGTCTAAAAGGGCATTGGCGGCAATGACGCCTTCAATTTCGTCCCCATGAACACCTCCTAAAATGAGGGCTTTTGGTCCCATTCCTCCAAATTGATAGGCGATTATTGGTAAATTTTGAGCAGTTTTTCCAAACTTAAAACTTTTCACTAAACGGACTCCATAGACTCATGTATATAAAAAGGCTATGAAAACTCAATCTCACATAATGGTCAAGAAGTTTGGTGGAACCTCACTGGGTTCCGTAGAGAGAATTAATGCTGTAGCTGATCGGGTACTCGAGGATATTCAGCAAGGGCAAAAGCCTATTTTAGTGTGTTCTGCGATGTCCGGAGAAACCAACAGGTTAGTGGCCTTAGCTCAAGAAATATATCCTTATTACTATGATAAGGCTTATGACATGCTTTTGGCTTCTGGTGAGCAGGTATCCATTAGCTTGCTTTCTATGGCTCTTGAAAGAAGAGGTATTTCGGCCCGTCCTTTGTTAGCTTATCAATTAGGCATTAAAACGGATGCGATCTATTCAAAGGCACGAATAGAAAGCGTCGATAAAGAAAAATTGCTGAGTATAGTCAATAAAGGAGAAGTTCCGGTTGTGGCAGGATTTCAAGGGGTTTCTGGCTCTGAAATCACGACTCTCGGAAGGGGTGGCTCTGATACGACAGCTGTCGCTCTTGCTGCTTCTATTAATGCGGATTTCTGTGAAATTTATACTGATGTACCTGCTGTTTGTACCGCGGACCCTAGGCTGGTGAAAAACGTTTCTGAAATTCCGAAATTGTGTTTTGAAGAGATGATGGAAATGGCCTCGTTAGGGTCGAAGGTCCTGCACTATAGATCTGTGGAGTTGGCTGCCAAATTTGGAGTAAAAATTCATTTAAGAAGTAGTTTTGAAAAAAGAGAAGGAACTTTAATTGTTCCGGAGGGAGAAGTTTTGGAGAATCCAGTTGTTTCATCTGTAACCCACGAGGCCAATACGGCAGTTGTAAAAATATTCCCTATTCCCGATGGACAAGGGATATTGGGGCAGTTGTTTGCGCTACTTGCTGAGAAAGGGATTGTGGTTGATATAATTACTCAAAGTCAAAACGAAGAAGGGCAACGTCTGGCCTTCTCTATTCTAGAAAATGATCTTCCCGCTACAGAAGCCCTCTTGTCTACGTTTTTAGAGAGCAAAAACCAAATGACAATTTTAAAAAATATGGCGAAAATATCTACTGTAGGAGTGGGGATGAAAAATCATCCAGGTGTTGCGGCTCGATTTTTTAAAGTATTAAATGATCTTTCTGTCCCTATACATCTTGTAACTACAAGTGAAATTAAAATTAGTGCGGTGATTGATACAAAAAATCTTGAGGCTAGCGCTAATGGATTGCATAAAGAATTTGATTTGGAGAATGAATGAGTTTTGTTTTTGAAAACAATCAATTGGTGATAAAGCACGAAAACTATACTTTTGAGCTTAAGTCTTTGGCGAATAAGACTCCTGTGTTTGTTTATGATCTTAACGAGGTAGAAAATCGTATTCGTGCCATTCAAGAAGCCTTTGATCATCAGGTAGATATTCACTATGCCGTGAAGGCGAATTACAATGATTTTATTTTAAAGCAAATTGCACAGTTAGGCTGTGGAGTGGATGTGGTTTCTCTAGGAGAAATCGATGCGGCCACATTGAATGGGGTTTCTGCAAAAAATATTGTTTTTTCAGGGGTCGCTAAATCTGTTGCCGAAATCAAGAAATCTGTGGAAACGGGAATAAAGCAAATCAATGTAGAAAGCCTTCAGGAGTTAGAGAGGATCGGTGAAATTTGTAAAGGAATGAATCGTGTGGCTAATGTATCGATCCGTTTCAATCCTGATGTGGATGCAGATACCCATCCCTATATAAAAACTGGATTTAGAGAAAATAAATTTGGAATGGATCAGAGCTTTTTACCAGATATTTTTAAAGTGCTAGAAAAGTATAAAGGCTTTGTGAAAATGATAGGATTGTCGATTCATATTGGATCTCAGTTGCAAGACTTAAAGCCCTACACAGAGGCAATTTTAAAGTCTATTCCAGTGTATAAGCAGTTTCAGGAAAAAGGCTATGAGATGAAAACTTTTAATGTGGGCGGAGGTCTAGGGATCGCTTATGATTCTATCAATAAGCAAAGAGATTATTTATTAATTCGAGAGTTTGGCATGATAGTTAAAGATCTACTTAAAGATTTAAACACCCGAATTATTGTGGAGCCTGGGAGGATTTTAACGGGAGCGGCAGGAATTCTGCTCACCGAGATTCAGTATATTAAGCAAACGCCTTATAAGAATTTTGCCATTGTAAACACAGGGATGCACCACTTGCTGAGGCCAGCACTTTATCAGGCTAAGCATATGATCGAACCATTGATTCAAAAAGCGGGGAGTAATAAAGAGACCTATGATATTGTTGGGCCAATTTGTGAGTCAGCGGATACCTTAGGAGAACAAGTTTACATTCAAGAACTGAAGCAAGGAGATATACTCTGTATAATGGATGCCGGAGCTTATGGATATTCTATGTCGTCAGATTATAATCTCCAGCCTAAAGCCAGAGAAGTCATTGTTTATGACGGTGAGACCATTGAGGCCAAGCACTGAATAAATACTTGTAAGTTATATTTTAAAATATCAAAAACACTAATATTTTACTGTCCTAATCCATGGGCTCTAGACTCTAAATATCCAGCACCACTCATTTCAGTAAATTGAGCATGATTACGAATTTCATCGATGTTCGTGGCATTGATGTAACTCATGCCGCTTCTTAATCCACCGGAGAGTTCATGAAGAACATCACTCACATGGCCTTTGATAGGAACATAGGTAGATTCTCCTTCGGGAGCCATTCCTGTGGGGACTCCGCCTCGCCAAGACACCTGTGCAGCCTTAGAGGCCATTCCTCGGTATTGTTTTTTGCCGTGTCGTATTTCTCCGGGGGTCTCTAAGCTTCCGGCTAAGATACTTCCTAGCATGACGGTATTTGCTCCGGCAGCTAAGGCTTTGACAACGTCCCCACTGGTTTTAATGCCGCCATCGGCAATAAGAGGAACATTTCTTTCTCGAGCCACTTCAGCACATAGTGCAATGGCTGTCAGTTGAGGCATGCCACAGCCAGTGATCACCCTTGTGGTGCACATGGATCCCGGGCCAATGCCTACTTTAATGGCATCAGCGCCAGCTTCAATTAAATCTTCAACGCCCTGAGGAGTGGCCACATTACCGGCGATGACTTCTAAGTCACTAAATCGATCTTTGAGCCATTTGAGAGTTTCTAGCATAGAAACAGAGTGTCCGTGGGCAATATCCACAGTGATGATATTGACTCCGGCTTTCACCAGAGCTGTGGCTCGCTCTTGAAAATCTTGATTGACTCCAATACTAGCACCAATAAGATTGATGCCGCGATCTTTTATTCTCATCACTTGATTGACTTGTTCATCAATGGACATAAATCGATGGAGGATACCGAATCCCCCCTGATCATTCATAGAAATAGCCATTTCACTTTCAGTGATGGTGTCCATGTTAGCAGAAATAAAAGGTAATTTGATTTTGATCTTTTTTGTGAGAAAAGTGCTTAGATCAGGTTCCCGACGAGATCTTACATCGGATTTGCAGGGAACAATCAATACGTCGTCAAAAGTATAAGCTTTACTTCTATTCTTTAAGTCTTTCCAGTTAAAAAATAAACTCATAATTCACCTCTATTCAGTTCTATCTACACCCTTTATACGCAAAAGGTAAAGCATTAATAAAAGACAATAACTATATGTACTTACTAAAACTCCTGTGGACTGGGTAAATAGGGTAATTTCTATATGGGAGAGTTGTCCTTGTTTTTCTAATAGGTTTTCTAAGCCGTAAATAGTGAGATATTCCATAATGGAGACTACAAAAACAAAGAAAGTATACCCTTTTACCACATTATTTGAATACTCTAGAGCATCTACTTTATCTGCTTTATAAGCGCTGCTGAAGTAGACCACATAGGGGACCATAGAAAGTCTAAACATGCGATGTATACCAGGGATAATAAAGAGTAAAGTTCTTAAGAGAATAGAGCCTAGAACACGAAGTTGCTCTAAAAATAAGGGCCAAAAGTATTGTTTTGAAAAGTCTAAAAAGCTTTGAGGTTTTTTCTTAAACACGGCCTCGTGCATTCGGAGGGGGACGATCAATACTAAGATAGTGGACATAAATAT
>JAGRAA010000194.1 GCA_020435185.1 Bdellovibrionales bacterium
GGATCTTTATATCAATACTTTTCAGACAAATTATCTGTATTATCCGCAATTATTGATTCTAGAATTGAAAAACACATAGATATCTTGTGCAAAAGTGTGGAGGAAGTAAAAGACGAGGGGCTTGACCCTTATGTCGAGACCTTGTTGGAGGCTTGTTACAATTTATTTATTGTGGATAGAAAAGCTATTAAAAAATATTTTTTAACTGAAATTTTAATGCTTCGATATAAAACTATTTTAAACGCCAGAAAAAGAATCGCGAAACTTTTTAGTAAAGATGTGCAAAAGTATTTTCCAGCTAAGACGTCAAAAGAAGTAGATAAGAACGTAGAGTTGGCGGTTCATGCTCTGTTAGGTGTTATTCATGGTATGATCTGGCATGAGGCAAAGGTTGTGCCATTAGAAGTATTTATTAAAGATGGAAAGGCACTTATAAAATCTTATTTAGAATAATTGTATTGTAGTGGGTTATAAGGGGAGTTTCCATACTGATTATTGGTGGTTCGATTTATTCTATGACCGATCCTCATTACATGTTTTTACTTATCAATCGGCTTTGTCCTGATTATATTGTCCGGAAGAAAGGCTTTCGATAATAAATTTAATAGGTTCATAAATATCATTGTGATAATTAAAAACCTGATCAACTTTGTCCAAAGAAATCCAACGAACACCTTTATTGTAGCTAGCATCGTTTACAGGTAAAACAGTAAGGCTTTTAAGTGCTCCAGCAAGGTAATTGGTTTCGCAGTCATTGATCTTACCATTCCATTCAAAGTCGTATTTTCTATACAGTTTTAGATTTTTGTGGATCCGTATACTATAGCCGGTTTCTTCTAATGTTTCTCGGATGGCAGCTTCTTCTGAGGTTTCTCCTGGTTCAATCAGTCCTCCCGGTAAAAAGATATACTTTTTGTCATGATTTGGATCAATAGCCTCAAAACCAAGAATTTTGTCTTCATGAACAACCACCACACTGACTCTTTTTCGTAATTCCTTCATTAACAACCTATCTTATCAAAATTATTTATCTTTTTTGTTTAAGTAAAAAAGTAGCTTAATTCTCTGAACACATAGAAAGTAGAAAATAGTCTTTCATAATGGAAATTTAAAATCATATATATGATATAATTTTTTTAAAAATTAAACAGTGGCGATAAGAAACTCTTCGCCACTGGAAGGTTTAAAATTATCTGATCTATCAATAAAATACTTTTTTATGATTTCTCCTCTGCTAACGTGTTCGACTTTTTCAAATCCTGCGTGAAGTGCTAAATCCAATATATCTGTAGGCGAAAAGAAGCTAATAAAAGGTGTTCCAGCCTCTTTTGCTTTTTCGTAAACCATTTTAAGTTGATCATGTTCCTTTGAATCAATGAGCTCTAAAGGGAGTATAAAAGTCATCGCGAGAATGGATCGTTTTGCAAAGGAAGCAATTTGTTTTAAGGAGTGATCATTGGCCTCTTTTGAGAGGTACATAGAAACTCCTGTGGATGAAATTATGGCAGGTTCATTCATATTGAATCCGTGCTTTACTAGTTTATCTAGCCAAAATTCCCCGGCTTCAAAATCAACAGGAACAAATGTCAGTTGATCAGAGTGGCTGTATCCTAGAGCGGATAAACGTTGCTGTTTCCACTTTTGAGCATCAGGTTTATCGATTTCAAATATTTTTAATCGAGAAGTGTTTTGTGATTTACGTTGAGCAAAGCTATCTAATCCTGCTCCAAGGATAACATATTGAAAAATCCCTGTGTTGTAGGACTGCAGAACGAGATCTTCTAAAAAACGTGTACGCCCTACTATAGAAGCTCTAAATCCTAAAGTACCTTGAGGGTGCATATCAGGACGTTGCTGCCAACCTTCTTCAGGATTGGCAATTTGCAAGCCGATATTATCTTCAATGATATAGGGCGGATTTTCTAGCTGAGTGTGTAGGGCTCGCCATAATGCTACTCTTACAGCAGAGCTATCGGGCTTTAATTCGCTGTCCCTGTCAGAATTGGTCATCGACCAGAGTATCCGGTTCTTTTTCTAAAATAATTATCCAGAGCTTTCAGCCAACTACGAAAACCAAGTTTTTTCATTTCTTGGTAAGCTTCTTGTGGACTCCATCCTTGTACTTCCACTCTGTATAAACCAATGATTAATCCCGTTCTGTCTCGTCCATGTTTACAGTGTACATAAATAGGAAAGTTTTCAGGATTTTGAAGAGCCCCTAAAATTTCGTCTATTTGTTCGTCTGTGGGACTAACCGTCCAACTCATTGGGCTAGAGATAAAATGAATGCCAAGTTCCTCTGCTTGTTGCTGTTCTTCTTTTATAGCCGTGCTGTTGTTTTCAATGTTTAAAATGGTGTGCATATCGGTTCTTTTTAAATATTGAAGTCCATCAGATTCAGGTCGAGCTCCACGATAGAGAGATTCGGTTACTTGATGAAAATTTTTGATTTCATCTATATCTGATGGTGGTGCCCAGTTTTCGTATTCATAAAAATCTGGGTCGTATGATGTAAGGTTTAGTGGGTTTGAATTTTGTTTTTTTACGATTTCAGCAAAAGCGGTAATCGAAGAAAAACTAAACAGAAAGCATACGAGGGATAGAACACTTAGTTTTTTCATTTTTCTCTCCTTAGAAAAGGTATAAGTAAAATGATACAAAGTAATTTTCTGTTGTCAAAACGGTCTAGAGATAAAAGGGGACTTTCAAAAAGAAGCTTAAAAGATGATGTTGCGCTTCAAGAAATTTGATTGGAATTTTAAATAGTTAAAAAATGAGGCTGATTTTAAATATTACGTGATGAGTAAAGGGCCCTTGGGCCCTTTAAATAAATCAGTCACCAACTTCTGCGTTGCAAACCATGCTTGAGCCCATTAAGCGTCCTCTAATATCAAAGATGCAGATTCTGTATGCTGCTGTAAATAGTGAAGATCCACCGCTAACCGAATGAGTTGCAAATCTGTCAGGTTGTAGCCATGTTACTGGGGCTAAATCATCAGAAGAGCATGCTGGTAAGGTGTCTGTGTCATAACTTTTTCCGCCGAGAATCTTAACCTTTGCTCCATAATTGTTTTTAAGAACAAAGATGAGCTCTAATTCCATATGTGATTGAGAAACGACTTGTGCAAAAAATGAGTCGTTATCTACTTTGTCTGTAGAAGGTGCTTTACAACCAGTGCTTTCATAAATTGAGGCAAATGCAGTATGAGAACACAAGATGAGAATGGCTAAAATCAGTGATTTCATAAAATCTCCTTTTTGGTTTTTTAAACCATTAACAATCTCTCTGTATAAAGTTAAGTGAGGTTCTCATGAGGAAGATGAAGGGGGATGTGAAAAGTAAATTTCATTAGATTTTTTAATTACTTAGGCGTTTGATTGACTTTAAAGTGGTATGTATTAATTATAAAGTAATGAGAATAAAGCCTTTCAAAGATCAAGATTCTGTTTTGCATTTCATTATTTTTTTCGGTGTATTGCTAGACACCTATAGCTCTTTTGGCCTGTGGAGGAGTTTGCATAATGTTGATCAGCTCAATATCATGCTCCAACAGTATGGATTAGGAGGAACTGAACTTGGATTAGACTCTATCATAGCTCAAGTGCAAAGCACATTAGGATCAGCTTTAGTTATATTTATACTCTGGGACTATGTGGCCTTTTACTTTTTTTGGCATTATAAAAATTGGGCGAGAAAATATATTTTATCTATAGGAGTTTTTTATCTTATTGGATGTTTCTTCGATTTTAATTTCTTACAGTTTTTCT
>JAGRAA010000195.1:0-848 GCA_020435185.1 Bdellovibrionales bacterium
TCATCACTCCCCGTAGAATCAATCAAGTGATCATCGGAGGTAGATGGAGAAGCGGATACCGGAGCAGCAGAGGTTTTTCCATAACGCGGGAGATTATCCATCTCTTTTCCATGGGGGTCTTTCCCGTGCATATAGTCCTTTAAGAAATCAATACGCTCATCTATTTTTTGAGTGAGCAAATCTGAGCTTTGTTCTTGGGAGCGTATAATTTTAGGAGTAATAAACAACAATAAGTTCTGTTTTATTTTGTCCACTTTCTTAGACTTAAAGAGCCATCCTAATATTGGCAGATCCCCAAGAACGGGGACTTTTTTAATGGTTTCTTGTACACTATCTGACATCAATCCCCCAAGCACGGCGGTGTCACCGTCGTTCACTACAATGGTGGTTTTTAAGGCACGTTTTAAAAGAGAGATGGCGGTGTTGTTGAGTTCACTGGCGATGACTTTTTTATTTGAAACCTGAGCAATCTTTTGATCAATCACTAATTTGACGGTATCGCTATCAGGACTGATAAAGGGTTTAATATTTAATTTAATAGTCGCATCTTGTCTGTCAATGCCTTGAGAAGCTGTTCCATTGGTCGCGGTAGAAGTGGTGCCCACAGGAACATTCTCTCCGACCTCAATTTCAGCCTCTTCGTTATCGAGAGCCATAATTTGTGGGGTGGATAAAATATTTGCTCCGACATTTGTTTTAATAAATTTAATAAATCCGGCAAGAGTGGAGACCTCCTGTCCTCCTGCAGAGCTACTCATAGTAAAAGTATCTCCGCCTCCAAAGCCAAGAATGACCCCTTGCTCAGAGGTAGGGTTTAAGAGTGACCCCAGGTTGTCAGTGGTTCTAAA
>JAGRAA010000195.1:916-10605 GCA_020435185.1 Bdellovibrionales bacterium
TCCATAATGATCACTTTAACGAAGACTTGATCTCTAGAAACATCTATTTTTGAAAGCAAATTCTTTACCACTAAATAGTCTTGACGACTGGCCGTAATGATAAGGCTATTTGTCTGCTTGTCTGCAGTGATATTCACGTCTCCTCCAAATATAGGTTTGGGTGGAGCGGGAGCGGCTTCTTGACGGTTGTTTGTCGTAGGAGTTTTTGTTTTAGTGGTGGCATCTTGTTTGGCTATTCCACCCAAGGTTTTAGCCATTTCTTCGGCATCGCCAAAGCGAACCGGGTAAACGTAAACCCCTCCAGAATCTTCTAAGCGGAGTTTGAAGTCTAATTTTTTGACCAAACCTCTAATCTTTTTTACCCCAATTTCGTTTCCTACGACAATGATAGAGTTTGTTCTTTCGTCGGCAGTCACTAAAGAATAACTTTCACTGCCACCGGGATCATTGTTATTGTTTCTATTGAAGCGAGAAGAAGAGAATCGAGAGTTATTCTTTTTGTTGTCTTTATTGATGATTTGATCAATAAGGTCAGAAATATTTTTTGCTTTGGCGTGATAAATTTGAATGACAGCCAATTGTTCTTCAAATCCAGGGACATCCAGCTCTTTAATAATTTTCATAATGCGTTCGATATTTGAGCCATAGTCGGTGACTATTAACGAGTTTGTAGGTTCGTAAGGTCTCATTTCCCCATCTTTGGTGGGAAGGGTTCTAAGCTGTTTATCCACTTCTGTGGCACTAATGTATTTGAGTTTAATGATTCGAGTGATCATCTGATCGGTGTTCGGAAAATATTCACCGGCGTAAGTTTCTATGCTGTCCCTTTGGGCCGCTCGAGAATTTTTAATTTTCAAAAATTTTCCCGCCGGAACAACCGTGTAATTTAAACTCGCTAAGGCAGACAAAAATGCTCGATAAGCTTCAGCTACGGTGATTTGAGTGGGGGCAACAATAGTAATTTTACCTTTGACTCCTTGTTCGATAATAAAATTTTTGCCAGTTAAACGACTTATGGCCTTTATGACATCAGAGATATCGGCATTGGGGTAATCAAAACTATCAATTTTGTCAGGAAAATTTTCGTTCGTGATATCTTCAGGATGAGCTTGAGAAAGAGGCGTGCCATCTACCTTTCCGTAAATCGGTTCCCCTGGTGTTACGCCGTTACCTGCAGAACTTCCTGAATCGGGCAGGGGTGGAGGAGGAGGAACTTGAGCTTTTAAAGGCTGCAGAGAGAATAAAAATACTATGGATAAAGAAAGCACAAAAGAGAGAATGGTGTTCATTCTTTTTATTGCATCAAGTTGTCTTTTTTTCATTGGCCCTTCCTATGGTTCCCTTTTTTCACTCGGATACAGAGTAATTGATTTCTTCTCTTGCTCCGCCTCGAATAACATTTAGTCTAATATTGGTACTATTTTTTAAAGCATTGTAAGCTTCCATGGCTTTTCGAGGATCATTGATGGGTTCGCCGTCCACTCCAGTAATGACGTCTCCTACACTGAATCCAAGTTCTTCAAAGATACTTCCGGGTTTAATCCATTTAAAAGAAAACCCTTCTACACCATTGGGTCCATAGTTGGGTTCCATCCGAGCCTGATTCAATACGTTCTTAAGTTTACTGGGATCAGTAAAACGTTTTAGGTCCGAGCGGCTTACATTGTATTCGTTTTCTCCCGTTCTCTTAACGAATTTTCCGCTTCCTGTAGAAACTTTAGCGGAGTTGTCAGAGTTCATAAGACCCATAGAGAGTTTTATATCTTCAGGGATTTCGATATATTCTTTTCGATTATTTTTTAGGTTTATAAACTCTACTCGACGTCGCTCAATTTTAGTGACTTCGGCGAGTGTTTCTATTTTTGTCCCTACGCGAAAGGCGGAGGTTAAATTTTTTGCTTGTACTTCAATGCTAGCCACTGATTTTTCAGGGTTGATGTGAACAATAGTTCCCATAAGTTGAAGGCCAAGCTTAGACAATACTGCGGGAGCATCGGGGCTGGTTAAGTCTCCCTTACTTTTTTGCCCAAGGGATTCTGGGATTTTGTTGTCTTCATTAAATATATTTTTTGCAGTAATAACACCATAATCCCCTCGACTTTTGGATCTTGCTTTACTTTGATTTTGAATTTGAGGAGGGGGTTTGTCTTTAGGGAGCATATCTGTTCTTAAGCTCAAGGTGGCAATATTCGATATGACCCAAGCTAAGAGCGCAACATAAATATATTTAAAATAAGGCTCTATAGGAGCCATAGAGACTTTTGAAAGTGCTTTAGTTGAGTTTATCCATGTGGTTTTTGTCATAAGCTATAAAAATTGTAACAAACTCCGCGACTATAATGCAGGAAAATTTTGCCTCTAGTCGTGGATTTTTTTCCATGAATACTCAATATTATTCAGCTTTTTGACTTTGCCCTGGCCTTTCATCCTAGAAGAAGATCTTCGAAAACGGGAATCGTTTGTGTCTAAAGCGGTGCTAGAGGCTATTCTCGTGGCTTTAAAGACAGAAGGAATGTTTTAGAGGAAAAACGAAGGGAGAGTCTTCGCTGACAATTACCCTGGAAAAATGTCAAAAGCCTTGATAAATTCTAACTATTAATCCCCAACAAAGGTCTAGGTTATGGAAATTATATAACTTTATCCGGGTAGTCATTTACACAGGCTTTTGAAAAAAATTCAAAATCACTAGAGGTTCGGATAAAGAAATTGATTCTAAATACCTATGAGTTAGATTTGAGCGGTATTGAGGGGTTCATTTTTTTGGCCTCAGAATTGCTTTTAGAAAGAACAGAGTTGTGGGGACAACTCTATTTATCACGGAATGGTTTTTTGGGGGAAATTAAAAAATCGTTCGGTGAATCAATACACTTGGATATATTCAAAAGGGGGGAAATATGTCGCAAGCTCTTATTATTAGTGAGTTTCATTTTTTGGAGTTCGAAGAGATACGAATGAATGCCATTCGCATTCCTGAGGTTCTCTTCCGTATTCGAGAAGCACAAGAGTTATGGTGCCGATTTAATGTGAGCGACTTGGATTTACAGAATTATTTGGTCTCAGGAGATGATCAGTTTTTTGCCAATGAAAAATTAAAATCTTTAATCAGTCGGATTGTTTTAAAAGGCTTTTATGATCGATTAAAAAAATCAGAGGGAGTCGTAGGAGAGTATTTTTACGATGAGCAACTGACCTCTTTTGTCGATTGCATAGATGACGAGGTTTTATATCGAGGACACATTGCTGATTTAATGTTTGAAATCAAAAAGCAAGGTCCATTGTCTCCTTGTCAAAGAGCAAGAGTTCCTCATTTTGTTTATGGGCAAACTATTGACGGAAAATTGAATCCTAGCTCTGAAAAGATCGCTTTGCCAGATCTTGTGGAGTGGACCCATGATCAAAAGGGATATCGTCAATTTTTACTATTGGGACCATCTTTACTGAAGGAACATTTAAAAATGACTTTTTCCATGAGAGAGTTCAGTTTTGTTGATTCTGTTGAAATAGACCCTATGCTCAGTTGGTTTTGGGGAAAGATCGCAGTGATCAGCCAAGAGGCCGCTGTCTGTTGAAGTTAGACCAATCTCAAAATAAAATTCCGTCATAATCCGGTGGCTTTCCTAGGTATACCGGTTTTAAAAAGTCTGGAATAGGATCCTCAGGAGCTAAAATACAATAAAGACCAAAGGGTGTCTTAGAGGGGATGAAGCTTAAGGGTGGTTGGGTATCTAAATCGCTTTCAAAATGCGGGTAGAGTAAAAGTTCATTTTTTGGCGTTATACTCCAGGTATGTCTTAAGAGAGCGTAAAAAATATCAGGATTATCTATATATATATTATTCAAGTGACGCACCATTAGTTTTTGGTTTGTTTTGGGGAGCTTGTGAGTAAATCCGAAGAGAGATAAAAGATTTATGGTTTGTCGAAAAGTCTGAGCAATATTGGGCGTATGGAGGATGGTGTAATCTTGAATCCCTAAAGGGGAGTGATGAGAGAGCAGTCCTACAATTTGTTTATGTCTATCAAAAGCGAGAATAAATTGGTCAATTTTAGAAAGAGAGTTGTTTGACGAGGTGACCTTCAAACTTCTATCAAAGTGAGGGTCGTAGTACGGGCGTTGCAATTGGTGTTTACGGACATAGTCTTTAATTTTTGGCAAATCGTCGTGCTTTGCACTTCGTATATGAATGTGCCTTAAGGGCTTGGTCGAAAAAGGAAAGAGTCCGTGAAGTCCTACGAGATTAAATTTTCTAAATAAATAATATCGAATTTGAGTCTGACGAGTAGAGCGAGGTCTAATAAATGCATTATAGGCTTCGCGTTGGTATCTATTCATTACGGAGAACACGTATCGGCATTGGCGCATGTCTCTTTCTGTTTTTAAGGCAGGAAGAAAATATTTGGCCCAATTAGAAATTGCGCGTCGGTCATGAGAAACCCTTAAGTCTGTGGCAAATCCTACAGTTTGTTTTTCTCCGGCGACCACGGCTTCTTTGAAGAGTAAACTGCTGATGGCCTGAATCTTTTGATGATGATCAACGAGGGCATAGGTCACAGAGTCCTCATAAAGAAGATCGTAAATTTTAGAGAACTCTTCGCCTCTATCTAGAATCAAGTCCACAGGACCATTGTAAGGAATGGTTTTTAAAAATTGGCTGAGTCTTTTAGAGTCGGTTAGATCAGTTTTAATCAGCTTCACTAAATTTTTGACCCCATAGAACATCTTCAATTCCGGATTGAAGGTTTAGCCACCGAGCGAGAGAGAAAAAGTAGTCGCTCAAGCGATTGATAAACATAGTGCAATTTGCAACCTCTAAGTTTTCTAAATCCTTCAATTGAACAAGCTCGCGCTCTGCTCGTCGGCAAACGCACCGGCAAATATGGGACTGTGCGGCTGAAACTGAGCCTCCAGGTAAAATAAAATTATTTAAAGGCATCAATTGAAGGCTGT
This sequence comes from Bdellovibrionales bacterium, assembly GCA_020435185.1. Taxonomy (GTDB): domain Bacteria; phylum Bdellovibrionota; class Bdellovibrionia; order Bdellovibrionales; family UBA1609; genus JAGRAA01. Next base: position 5,864 of record JAGRAA010000195.1, read on the forward strand.
GTTGATCCATTCTTGTTTCTAAGGTGGATATAAAGTCTTCATCCAAGTTGGGTAAGGTTTTCGATATATCGGGATCGTCACAGGCGAGCTGACTTCCAAGATTAAAAAGTTCGTTTTGAACTTTATGTATAATCTCTAAATCATTAATAGTATTTGGTGATTTTTGAATCATGCTGCCGAGTAGACCACAGTGGCTATTGAGTTCGTCTAGAGTTCCATAGGCCATTAATCGAGGGTGGTGTTTGGGCACTTTATGGCCCGTGACCAATTGGGTTCTCCCGTTGTCGCCCATTTTTGTGTATAGTTTCATCATTTAAATCCTCAGATAAAACATTAACTTGAAATGCGCTGTGTTTCAAACTTTGATTCTCACTTCAATAAACTGGTATAAATGCTCTGCAAAAAAAAATTACTTAAGAGGTCTAACCGCTGACTATGCATAACTTTTTTATATCTATACCTCACTCCGGAGAAGTTGTTCCTCCAGAAGCCTTTTGGCTTAAAGGTCTTTCTGAACCTATTTTAATGTGTGACGTGGATCGATATGTAGATAGATTGTACCAGCCTGTTCTTAAAAAATTAAATATTTCCCATGTTATCGCTCAAACCCATCGATATGTTGTAGACCTTAATCGTCTGCCCGACGATATTGATGCTGATTCAGTAAAGGGAAATAAAAACCCATCGGGGCGGTTTCCTATCGGTCTTCATTGGTCGAGAACGACAAAAGGAGATCGTTTGATGGAGTACCCCATTGATCTTAAGTTGCACTTTGAGCTCCTCAACAAGTATTTCTGGCCATTTCATCACGAAATAGAAATGCAATATAAAGAAAGGTTTTCACAGGGTTTTGGAAACGTCTACCAGCTGGACGCTCACAGTATGCCAAGCCTAGGAACAGAGGTGCATAAAGATCCTGGGAAGTATAGACCTGAGATTGTGGTAAGTGACCAAAATGGAATAAGTTGTAGTTCAGAGTTTAAAAATCTAGTCATTGAGAGTTATAAAAAGGCTGGGTTTGAGGTGGCTTATAATTTTCCGTACGTAGGTGGAAGGGTCACTCAAACTTACGGTAAGCCTGAAAGAGGTCAGCATTGTATTCAGGTAGAATTGAATAGAGACCTTTATATGAATGAGAGCACTAAGGGGCTCATCGACGAGAAAAGTTCATCAGTGGCTGTCAAGATCGAACGGGCGGTTGCAAACATTATGGAGCATTTAAAGGAAATGAAAAAATGAAAACGATCCTCTTTTTTATTGGGATATTGACGGGGGTTAATCCCCTGTTGTGGGCTGAAACACTTAATTATCAAAGTGCTATTCAAAAATATATCGACGTGAGTACGCAGATAAAGGCTGCAGAGTTGAATGCTCAGGCTGCACAGAATGATTACAAAGAAGCTTGGACGACTTTAGTTCCAAGCATTGATTTGACAGGATCAGTAGGAGAGCAGAAGCTGAGTTTGGGATCTTTGTTTGGAGGGTCTGGAGTTTTGACTTCACGAAGTTATTTCGTAGGGCTTAAAACAACCCATGCGTTTATAGCGGGCGGGAGAATTTGGGGTACTCTGGATTTAAAAGAAAATCTAAGAGATTCTTCGCGGCTAAAATTAAAATCTGTAAAGCAAAAATTAATCTTAGGGTTTTCTGAAAAATTATATCGATTTCAGGCGCTTCATCAGAAGCTAGATTTGGTGAAACAGTCTCAAAAAACTCAAGAAGGGTTTTTAAATATCACCAAAAGTAAGTTTAAAAGAGGCAATGTTAGATCCTATGAAATGGATCAAGTGACTGCTGAGTACTACTCTTATTATCCTCGTATTCGAGAACTGGAAAGAAATTTAGTGAATCTTAGTGCAGAAATTCATTCGGATTTATTGGTTCCGCCGGGGACGTTGCAGTTTAGTCTTGATAGGGATGCTCCTGTTGCTCGAGTGGATTTGTTGAGTGAAGATCGGCTTCTTCAAGAGGCCAGTGAGCGTCGGCCAGATATCAAAGAGAGTGAGCTCGCTGTGGAAATAGCTGAGTTGAATAAAACAATCGTCATGTCTGCTCATTATCCTTCGCTTGTTTTTCAAGGACAGTGGGGATATTTGAGCTCGAGTTCCGACAATTTATTTGATACCACAGATACAGGAAACTCTTTTAGTCTCGTTTTAAGTATTCCTATTTTCTCTGGCTTATCCTCGGTTTATGCGCGTCGATCTGCTGAAAACAAGATCATGATTAATGAAAAAGATTTAGCTCAAAAAAGAAGAGACTTGAAGGCAGAGGTGGTAAGTGCTCTTGAAGATTACAACGCCAGTTTAGAGTCTATACGATACACTAAAAAATGGGCTGAAAGCTCTGAAAGTGCTTTGGTTAAAGGTGGTAAAAGTTATAGGACGGGAATTATTAACAACACTCAGCTCGTTCAACTGCAGCAGTCAAAAGAGAGAGCCGCGAGTGCCTATATTGACGCAAAAGTGGCCTTGCGAATGGCAGTGTTGAGATTAAAGTATACTTTAGGTAGGGATATTTTTTGAAAAAGATCATTAAAAAAATAGAAAGCGCTTATGGCTTTGTAATATCCGTTAAATTTGCAGTATTTACTATTGTTTCATTAGGAATTATATCTGCTGTTGGAACCGTTTATGAGTCCCTTTATGATATGGAAATGGCTCAAGAGCTCGTCTATCATTCTCCCTATATGTATGTAGTATTAGGCTTTTTGTGTTTCACTCTGGTTGGGGTGATTATTGATCGCTATCCCTGGAAACTTCACCATTTGGGTTTTATTTTAGCGCATGTGGGTATAATTTTGTTGCTGTTGGGGTCCTATGTCACTCGCCAAATAGGTGTTGATGGAAGTATGAGTTTCGGAATTGGAGAAAAGCAAAGAAGGGTTCTGCTTTCAGGTAAAGAAGTTAATATTTACGCGAGCTTTGGTGAAGGCAGACTGAAAAGGATTTCCAGAAATAAAGCAAATTTTTTGCAAAATCCTCCTTCTCGTCAAAATCCTTATGTCATTGAGTCAGGAAATTATAAGTTTGAAGTCCTCGAGTACGCCCATTTTGCGGACAGAGAGACTCAAATTAAAAAATCCGAATTAGTAAAAGATGGTCCGGCATTGAGATTCCAAATTGAAGGGTCTCGAGCTCAGTTTACTCAATGGATCAGGGCGACTCAGTCCAAGCCTTTTGAGCAAATGCAGTTGGGGCCTGCTGAGATTGTACTTAGTCCCTTTCAGGGAGTTGGCCAAGGTTTCGAGTATAAAGGTGGGAATGTCATCGTTATCCGTCCTGATTTTAAAGAAAAGGACCGAGTTCTGTACGAAATTTATGGAAAATCTAAGAATGGTCTTATTAAAAAAGGGCATGCGCAGATTGGAGATGTTATTCCTACGGGTTGGATGGATTTCAATTTCAGAATATTAAACTTTTATCCTCACTCTTTTTTTGAAGTGAGCTATATTCCTAGAAAATACCCTGGAAAGTTTTCGCAACCAGCGATTTTATTTCGTCACCAGGGTCAGGAGTATTGGCTCGGCTTGAATGCCTCGAGAACTTTTTTTGAAAAAGATCGAGGATTGGCTCTTGCTTTCGAGCAAAGCTCGATTATGCTAAACTTTGATATACTCCTTAAAGATTTTCGCATTGGTAGATACCAAGGGACAATGAGAGCGGCCAGCTATGAGAGTGATGTTGTCGTTGATGGGAAAGTCGTCAATATCTCAATGAATGAACCTATGAAGCATGATGGATTTACTTTTTATCAAGCTTCTTTTCAACAAGATGAAATGGGAAAACCTACGACATCGATACTTTCTGTAAATAAAGATCCTGGTCGATGGTTAAAATATTTGGGGAGTTTACTTATAGTCTTAGGGTCGACGATATTGTTCTTTTTTAAAAAGGTATTTGTAAAACAAAGGAAGTCTCATGAAAAGTCTGCATAAATTAGTTCAGGTCATTCTCTCTCTTGCTGTAATTTTCAGTAGTGTGAGCTCTTTCGGAGCCATTGCAGAAGCGCTTAAAATGATCCCGGTCCAGGATAGGGGTAGGATTAAGCCCTATGATTCTTTTGCCAGAGAAAGCTTGCAGCTGATTTATGGAAAGCAAAGCTACAATAAAAAAGAAGCGGTCGACATAGTGTTGACCTGGGTGCTCATCCCTCAGTTTTGGGAGGATCAGCAGATTATTGAACTCAGTAGCGCGAGTTTGAGAGAAGCTCTTAAGTTGAAAGAGCATCGTACTTTGTACACGTTAAAAGAGTTGTTGAGCAATGAGAGAACCACTTTACTGTTTCAACAGTTGAAGTCTTACAGTGAAAAAGAAAAAAAATTAAGCCCCTTTTATCAGGATGTTCAACGGCTACAAAATCAAGTCTCATTGTTTCACGGGATATCCACTGGGCAGTCTTTGAGTGTTATGCCCAATCCTGAATCAACCACTTGGTTTACTTTGGCGGAGTTATCAGGGGAAGATGCGGACAGTTTTAAGGCGATTACTGATCAGCTGATTAAAGCGACTACAGAGGCTGTTAAAGCGAAGGATTCTGCAACAAAAGAAGCTGTTCAAGGTTTGAAAACACAAGTGGATACCTATATCGAGCGAATTCTGCAAAATGATACACATCATGTTGTAGATATGAACAAGATTAAGGCTGAGGTTTTTTTAAATTCGTTTGAACCTTTTTTAAAATCTTGGATTTTTTATCTTCTAGGATCTTTGTTTTTATTGATAGCGCTGTTTAACGGTTCA